>DATIWD010000083.1:0-41789 GCA_035519565.1 Gemmatimonadales bacterium
AATCGCGGCGACCCGGACCCGGGGCGTCTCGGCCCCCATCCGCATGATCGAGCCCTTCCCCAGCTGCTTTTCGATCTGGGAAATGGCGAGGTTCAGCGCCTTGCGGCGTTCGGGCTCGAGCTTGGCTTCAGGAGTGGAGGTAGCCGGGGGCATGGAAGACCTCGAGTTCTTATGTGGATGATTTTGAATCACTTGATGACGATCCAATGTAGTACCGAATAAGGGCCGAAGCAAGAGTGTTGGAGTGGAGCGTTTTCGGGCACCAGGGAAACTCGGGCACTCGGCACTAGGCACTCGGCATCGAGGCAGGTCGATCTCGCGCCGGACCCCCGTTGGCCCCGCAAGCGGAGCGTCCTGCGGACCGCTTTGGGCGATAGCGCTCGAGGCTTCTCATCAACTGGGTCAACATCCGTCCAACGTCTCGAACGGCACCCAGCAAAGCCGACTCGTCTCCGGGCTGGCAGAGCCCGAGGCGCACCGCGATCAGGGTCTGAGTTTCCAATTCCATGATCGATCCCCGGGCGATACTCAGATGGTGCAGGTATTGGCCGAGCTGGTGGCGACCGTACCCTTCGGCGATGTTCGACGGCACCGAGATCGCGGCTCGCCTGAGCTGACTGGAGAGCCCGTAGAGTTCCGTTTTGGGGAGGCGACTGGCGAAACCATAAGCCTCGACAACCAGATCCATCCCTCGCTGCCAAACTCGGAGATCCCTATTGCTCCTGATCCGGCCTACCTCCCCGTTCCCCCTCGCCGAGTGCCGAGTGCCCAGTGCCATCGCCTAGCGATTCAACCTCCAGGCGTCCTCGAGGTGCTCGATCGTCACTTTCCCGCCGCGCGCTTCCCGGACCTCCACCACATCAAACCGGTACACCTCCCCCGCCCTCCCATTCCGGATCCTCCAGATCTCCGCCACCCGCGCGATGGCTGATTGCTTCCAGCGACCCACGGCCGAGGCGGGGGAGCCGAAGCTGGAGCCGCGGCGGGTCTTGACCTCGACGAAGGCGACCACGCTGTTCCGCCGAGCGATCAGGTCGATGTCGT
This sequence comes from Gemmatimonadales bacterium, assembly GCA_035519565.1. Classification (GTDB taxonomy): domain Bacteria; phylum Gemmatimonadota; class Gemmatimonadetes; order Gemmatimonadales; family GWC2-71-9; genus DATIWD01. Next base: position 1,045 of record DATIWD010000083.1, read on the forward strand.
GACGTCCCAAACGGAATCGATGCTCCTCGATCGACCAGCCGCAGGCGGTGAGGTAGGCCATGGCCGCGTGCTCGCCTTCGAGCCCGCGGATCTGGCGGGCGTCCTCCCACTCGCGGGTCGGAATGAAACGGCGCGTGCTCACGTGGGCCAAGTTAGGCAGGACCGGCCGGGGCGTCGGCATCCTTTTCATGCGGAGCTAGGCAAATTTTCACGCGAAGGTCGCCAAGTTCTTGCCCGCCAGCGCCATTGCGCTCCCCTTGTGGCGCGGGTAACGTATCCCGCCTTGCCCGCCTGGTTGCCTGGGCAACACCGGTACGTGGATTTCTGAGCCGGTAGCCCGAGGACCAGGAGGACAGGCATTGCCAATGACCTCGTTTGCCGGGCAGGTGACCGGCTCAACCAGTCCCCGGAGAACGCCATCCGCGTTGCCGGGCAGCCCTGAACCCGTTTTGAGGTCGACGCCGCCATCGATGGACCGACCCGTGGTCGCTGACGCTCGCGCCGGCGGCCAACCCTTATAGTGCCGGAACCTTTCTCATGAAGCGCTGCCCAGTACTCATCGTGCCTGCGGGCTTCGCCGCGCTGGTGATCGTCGCCTGCGGCAAAGCCGCACCGACGGCCCGACCGCCCGCGGACGTCGTCGTCACCTCGGTCGTGCAGCAGGACGTGCCGATCTATCAGGAGTGGATCGGCACCCTCGAGGGCTACGTCAACGCGGAGATCCGACCCAAGGTCGAGGGTTACCTCGTCAAGCAGCTCTATCAGGAGGGGAGTTACGTCAAAGCGGGGACGGCGCTGTTCGCGATCGACGCGCGCCAATTCGCCGCGCAGTACGACCAGTCCAGCGGCACCCTGGCCCGCGCCGAAGCCGCCCTGGAGAAAGCCAACCGGGACGTCGCCCTCTACACGCCGCTGGCCGCTCAGCAGGCCGTGAGTCAGAAGGAGCTGGACGACGCGATCTCCCGGCGGGACGAGGCCAGGGGCGCGCTGCTCAGCGCCCAGGCCATGCAGGAGCAGAGCAAGCTCAACCTGGGCTGGACCGAGGTTCGGTCTCCCATTGACGGGGTGGTCGGGGTGGCGCAAGCCCAGGTCGGTGACCTGGTCAATGGCGGAACCGTGCTGACCTCCGTCTCCACCGTGAATCCCATCAAGGTGGGCTTCAACATCAGCGAGCAGGAGTACCTGCGGTTCGCTCCCCTCATCAACCAGAGCCTGGGAAAGACCCGGCAGGGCGAGGGAAATCTCGAGTTGGTCCTCGAGAACGACAGTACCTACCCCTTCAAGGGGAAGGTGATCGCCGCCAACCGCGAAGTGGACGTCAAGACGGGGACCCTGGCCGTCAAGGGCTCCTTCCCCAATCCCAACAACTATCTCCGTCCCGGCCAGTTCGCCCGAGTGCGAGCGGTGATCGAGACCCGAAAGGGAGCGCTCCTGGTCCCGCAGCGGGCGCTCAACGAGTTGCAGGGGAGCTACCAGGTCGGCGTGGTGAAGAACGACACCTTCACCGTGAAGGTGGTGGCCCCGGGACCCAAGGTCGGCCAGCTCCAGGTCATCAATAGTGGCCTGGAACCGGGTGACCAGGTCGTGGTCGAAGGGTTTCAGCGGGCTCGGCCGGGAGAAGCGGTCAAGATCGTGACCCCGAAAGCCGACACGGCCAAGGCCGAAACGGCGAAGGCCGATACTTCGAAGGCCAAGCGGTAGCTCGTGTCGAACTTCTTCATCCGGCGGCCGATCGTCGCCATCGTCATCGCGATCGTCACGGTGATCGCGGGCGCCGTGTCGATTCCGGCGCTCCCCATCGCCCAGTATCCCGAGATCGTTCCGCCGCAGATCCTGGTCAATACGACCTATACCGGCGCCGACGCCGTCACCGTCGAGCAGTCGGTGGCGACTCCGATCGAGCAGCAGATGAGCGGGGTGGACAACATGCTGTACATGCAGTCCACCAACGCCAACGACGGGACCATGAACCTGCGGGTCACCTACTCGGTGGAGACCTCGCCCGACATCGACCAGGTCAATACCCAGAACCGGCTCTCCCAGGCGACCTCGCAGCTCCCTTCGGACGTGAACAATTTCGGCGTCACGGTCCGGAAGTCGACCACCAACCCGTTAATGCTGATCTCGCTCTACTCGCCCAACGGGAGCTACGATCCGACCTTCCTCGGCAACTACGGCACCATCAACCTGATCGACGCGCTGTATCGGGTGAAGGGCGTGGGCCAGGTGCTCAACTTCGGCGTCGCGGACTACGCGATGCGGGTCTGGATCCGGCCCGACCGGCTGGCCAAGCTCGGCCTCACTATCCCGGATCTGGCCAACGCCATCAAGCAGCAGAACACGGTGAACCCCGCCGGCCGCCTGGGCGCGGAACCGGCCCCTCCGGGACAGGAGTTCACCTACAGCGTCCGGGCCCAGGGCCGCTTGCTCACGGCCGAGGAGTTCGGAGAGATCGTGGTGCGGTTGAACCCCGACGGCTCGGTGGTGCGGCTCAAGGACGTGTCGCGGATCGAGCTGGGAGCGCTGACCTACAACCAGATCGGGCGGCTCAACGGGAAGCCGTCGAGCATCATCGGCGTCTTCCAGGCCCCGGGCTCCAACGCACTGGCGGTCTCCGAGGGGGTCCGCAAGGTGGTCGCGGACCTGTCGGAGCGTTTCCCCAACGACCTCGCCTACGCCATCTCGCTCGATACCACGGCGCCGGTCGTCGAGGGGATCAACGAGATCGTGCACACGCTGCTGGAAGCCACGGTCCTGGTCATCATCGTGGTGTTCATCTTCCTCCAGAACTGGCGCGCCACCCTGATCCCGCTGATCGCGGTGCCGGTCTCCCTGATCGGTACCTTCGCGTTCTTCCCGATGTTCGGCTTCTCGGTCAACACCCTCTCGCTCCTGGGCCTGGTGCTGGCCATCGGTCTGGTGGTGGACGACGCCATCGTGGTGGTCGAGGCGGTGGAGCTCTGGATCGAGCGCGGGAAATCGCCCAAGGAAGCGACCATCAAGGCGATGGAGGAGGTGTCGGGCCCGGTCATCGGGATCGCGCTGGTCCTCTCCTCGGTATTCATCCCCGCCGCCTTCATGGCCGGGATCAAGGGACGGCTCAATCAGCAGTTCGCCTTGACCATCGCGATTTCGGTGTTGATCTCCGCCTTCAACGCCTTGACCCTGTCCCCCGCGCTCGCCGCGATGCTGTTGCGCCATAAGGAGCATGGGGAGAAGCAGAGCCTCCTGGGCCGGTTCTTCGCGGGGTTCAACAAGTGGTTCGCCAAGATCACCGACGGATACGTCGGGTATTCCCGCTTCTTCATCCGGAAGATGGCCATCAGCATCGCCCTCTTCGCCGCCTTCGGTGTGCTGGCCGGCCTGCTCGGCAGCCGCCTGCCGACCAGCTTCGTGCCCGATGAAGACCAGGGATTCTTCTACATGAACGTGGAGCTGCCGGCCGCCGCCTCGCTCCAGCGGGCGGACGCCGTCTCCAAACAGATCGAGGGCATTCTCGCCCAGCACGAAGAAATCGAGTACTACAACACCGTGGTGGGCTACAGCCTGCTGAGCCAGACCGCGGCGACCTACAACTCGTTCTTCTTCGTCTCGCTCAAGGAGTGGAAGCAGCGGACCGGCAAAGGGCAGGACGTGAAGTCGCTGGTCGCCAAGATCAATCGCGAGCTGGCCGGAGCCATACCCGGCGCGGTCGCCTTTGGCTTCCTCCCGCCGGCCATCCCGGGCATCGGAACCGGCAGCGGCCTCTCGTTCTACCTCCAGGACCGGAGTGGCGGCACCCCCCAATTCCTGGCGGAGAACACCCAGAAGTTCATGGCGGCCCTGGGCAAACGCCCGGAGCTGGCCGGGCTTCGCACCATCTATCGGGCCCAGGTGCCCCAGGTCTTCGCCGACGTCAATCGGGACAAGGTGGTCAAACAGGGCGTGGCGCTGGCCGACGTCTATCAAACGCTCCAGGCCAACCTGGGGGGCCTCTACGTCAACCAGTTCAACCGCTTCGGCCGGGTCTGGAAGGTGTTCCTCCAGGCCGAGGCGGAGCAGCGGTTGGAACCCTTCCAGATCGCCAACTTCCACGTTCGCAACAACAGCGGGTCCATGGTACCGCTAGGGGCGATGGTCGAGACCAGCCGGGTCTACGGGCCGGAATTCACCCAGCGGTTCAACCTGTTCCGGGCCGCGCTGATCTCAGCGACCCCGGCGGCAGGATACAGCACCGGCGATGCGATGGCCGCGATGGAAGAAGTGGCCAATACCACCCTGCCTCGCGAGCTGGGGTACGACTGGACCGACATGAGCTACCAGGAGAAGCACGCCGGCGGCTCTGCTGGGGTGCTGATCATGTCGGTGGTCTTCGTCTTCCTGGTGCTGGCCGCCCAGTACGAGAGCTGGACCTTGCCCTTCAGCGTACTCCTGACGGTGCCCGTGGCTGTCTTCGGGGCCTTTGTCGGGATGCTGCTCCGCCGCTACGACTTCGACGTGTTCGGTCAGATCGGCCTGGTCATGCTGATCGGCCTCGCGGCCAAGAACGCGATCCTGATCGTGGAGTTCGCGGTGCTCCAAATGAAGGAGGGCAAGTCGCTGGTGGAGGCGGCGCTGGAAGGCGCCAAGCTGCGGCTCCGCCCCATCCTTATGACCTCCTTCGCCTTTATCCTCGGGTGTGTGCCGCTCTGGATCGCCTCCGGCGCGGGCGCCATCTCACGGCGGATCCTGGGCACCACCGTGATCATGGGCATGCTCGCGGCCACCGGCCTCGCCATCTTCATCATCCCCGCGTTGTTCGTGCTGGTCGAGCGACTTTCGGGAACGCCTGAAGAAGGGCACAAGGCTGAGGGCCATGGTGAAGAAGGCGGGCACGGCGGTCATGGGGAGGGGAGCCACGCATGAGACGCCTCGGACTTGCCCTGCTGGCCCTGGTGGCGATCCCCGGATGCGCCGTGGGTCCCAACTACGAGCGCCCCGACGTGGTGAAGCCCGAGGCGTATTACACACCGGACATGGCTACCGCTCCGGTGGACTCGGCGGCGCTGGCGGAGGCCAAGGCGCTCGTCAGTTCTTCCTGGTGGAAGCTCTATCGCGATACCATCCTCAGCAATCTGATCGATAGTGCGCTGGTGCACGGCTATGACGTGCGGATGGCCGCAGCGCGAGTCGAGCAGGCCCGGGCGCTCTACGGCGTCTCCAAGGCCGATTTCTATCCCCAGGTCGGCTACAACGGCGGCGTCGTGCGGCGCGACCTGCCGAGCACTCAGGTGGATTCGGCCAACGCGGGGCTCACGACCCGCTGGACGGGACTACTCAACCTGAACTGGGAGCTGGACCTCTGGGGACGGGTCCGGCGTCAGAGCGAGCAGGCCAACGCCGCCTACATGGCCACCGAGGAAGCGCGGCGTGGGGTCCTGATCTCGCTGGTGAGCGATGTGGCCCAGACCTACTTCGAGCTGATGCAGCTCGATGCGCAGGTGGCGGCGACCCGCGCGAACATGGAGGCCCTCCAGCGGGCCCACGATCTCTTTAAGGCGAAGCTGGAGGGTGGGGCCGCCTCCCGGCTGGAGGTGAGCCGCGCGCTTGGACAACTCGCCAGTGTCTCGGCTCAGTTGCCCGAGCTCCAGCGGCAGATCGTGGCCAAGGAAAATCAGATCAACCTGCTCGTTGGACGTCCCCCAGGTCCGGTCACTCGCGCGACACTTCGCGACGAGACTGTCCTGCCCGATGTCCCGCCCGGCCTGCCCTCGGACCTGCTCGAGCGGCGACCGGACATACGCTCGACCGAGGAACAGCTCCGGAGCGCCAACGCAGCGGTCGGGGTGGCGGTGGCCAACTTCTTCCCCAAGATCAGCCTGACCGGCCTCCTGGGCGGCGTCAGTAAGGAGCTCAGCGACATCTTCGGCCCCGGCGGCCTCTGGTCAATCGGGGCGGGATTGGCGGGACCGCTGTTCCAGGGAGGCCGGCTCCGGAATCAGAAAGCGGCCGCGGTGGCCCAGTGGGAGCAGTCGAAGGTCTTGTACGAGCGCACCGTCACCAGCGCGTTCGGCGAGGTGTCCAACGCCCTCGTGGCGCGCCAGAAGTTGACCGAGGTGGAAGAGCAACAGTTCCGCTCGGCGGCGGCCTACCAGGACGCCGTGGACCTGGCGAACACCCGGTACCTCTCGGGGCTGGCCTCGTATTTCGAGGTCCTGGATGCCCTGCAGGTGCTGTACCCGGCCCAGCTCCAGTACGCGAGCGCACGCGCCAACCGGCTGGTCGCGGGATCCAATCTCTACAAGGCGTTGGGCGGCGGGTGGGAGTCTGCGGATTCGGTCATCGTCAAGGCCAAGGCCGAGGCGGACTCCGCCAAGCACTAGAGCATCGTTTCTCGGCTCAGAACGCCTCTGTGAAGTTGAAGTACACGCCGTTCGATTTCTTCCCGACGCCGAAATCGACCCGGACATTGGATCGCGGCTGCAGCTCGAACCGGTACCCGAGCCCTCCGTTGGGCAGGAACCCGGTGTAGTCGCCCCGCTTCCCCAGAGTCCCGCCGCCGAGCCAGGCCACGAAGCCGTGGCGGGTCAGTTTCCCCTTCTTCATGAACATCTGGCGGAACTCGACCAGCCCCAGCAGGGTCTGCTGATCGCGGAACCGGCCTTCGCGGTAGCCTCGCAGATCGTACCCACTTCCCAGCAGGGAGAGCTCGGGCCAGGGCACGTCGTTGGCCCCCAGCCGGGTCTTCAGCTGCCAGGCCAGGGTCCTGCCCGGCCGTCCCAGCTGTTTGTAGTGCCGGTAGTCCAGGAGATAGATCTGGTACTTGTTGTCCCCGCCGAGAAAGGTTCCGTAGAAGGTGGCGTAGAGCGCGATATAGAGTCCGCGCCACGCGTTGACGGCCACGTCTCGACTGTCGTATTGAACGGCCAGCCCCAGCCCGGTGTTGAAGTTGTCGTGCCCGTCGCGGATGAAGGTCGGGTCGGCGGCCATGACCGGGTTGACGTTGCTCGCGATGGTCCGGTTGAAATCGAAACTGGCTCCGACGTAGAGGTTCTTCTTGATCCCCCAAAGCACCCGCGGCTGCACCTGCCACCAGATCCGGTCGTACTTGGTGCTGCTGTCGGGCGTGTTGGGATTCAACCCGGCATCGTACCCCACGCCCCAGTAATTGTCGGGCATGTCCTTGTAGGAGATGTTGGCGTTGATGCGAAGCCGGTTCTCCAGGAAGAACGTGGTCAGGGTATTGGAGATGTTGATGGCGCCGGTGGTGGAGATCGAGATGGTACTCGAGAGCGTGGAGCGTTGGAGTGTGGGAGTGTTCTTGCCGAGCTTGTCCGAGAACAGGAATCCGCCGGCGATGAGAAACCCCATCTCGGGGGTGTAGCCGGGGGCCAGCAAGGGGGTCCAGCGAAACCGGCCGTCGTCCGGCTTGGTGACCGAGTCCTTCTTGGCATGAATCACGCTATCGATGGCGATGGGCTCCTGAGCGGCCGCCGGCGCGGTCCCGACCAGGAGACCCACCCCCACCACCAGCGCCGTCGCGCGAAGCCGCCGACCGCGATTCAGGCGTGGCAGAGACCAACCATCGGTATTCAAGAGTGGCACCCTGGTAAAGATGCGCCGCAGGCCCGGGGCGTCGAATCCCCTCACCCGGCGACGGCCGGCCCCGCCGACTCGGCTACCCCTCCCGAGACGATGAACGCCATCAAGTCCGCACTCTCGATCGCGAGTGGCGTCACCTGCCGTGAGGGGACCACCAACAGCGTCCCCGCGAAGTTGTAGGACTGCGGGAGGTAGACGGCGGCGTGATCGTCGAGGCCGAGCCGGGCCAGGGAGTCTCGCGTCACGAAGCCCAGGAGCTTAGGACCGCCCTCGGAGGTGAGGGTGACGGCCACCGGCCGGTTGAAGCGGCGCTGCTCGCCTACGAAGGCGTTGAGCAGGTCCCTGGTCGGCGCGTAGAACAGGCGGACCAGGGGAAGCCGGCCCATCAATTCTTCGATCCCGCTCAGCAGCCCCTTGGCCAGCAGGTTGGACCCCAGGAACCCTACCAGCGTGGTCAGGACCAGGGCGAGCGCGAACCCGGCACCGGGTATCGGGAGGTGCAGCCACCGGTCCACCGTGACGAAGATGGTCCAGCAGATGTAGAGCGTCAGGCCCACCGGGGCGATGATGACCAGCCCGCGCAGGAAGTAGTTGACGAGTTTTTTCACAGGGTCGGGGGGATGGGGGTCAGGGGTGGAATTGAGGTGGCGCTGTCGGAGTGTCACGAGTCGCAAGTCGCGCGTCGCCGGTCACAAGCTGCTGGCGTAACCCGCGACCCGTAGCTTGTGACTTGTGACAACCGCAGACTCCCGACCCCCGACTACCCACAGTACTCATCCAACTGATCGAACCCGATCAGCACTTCGCGCGGCTTGCTGCCGTCCGGCGGACCCAGGATCCCCGCGGCGTGCAGCTGATCGATGATCCGCGCGGCCCGGCCATAGCCGATCCGGAGCTTGCGTTGCAACAGCGAGGTCGAGCCGCCCTGGTTCTGGATGCAGGCCTCGGCCGATTCCCGGAACAACGGGTCCCGATCCCCGGCGTCCTGCAAGACTGGCTCGCCCTCCTCCTCGGCCTCCTGCGCCCGAATCTGCTCCAGGATGTCCGTCTCCGCAGCGGCCACGGCCCGGGCGTGAGCCTCGCGCCGGCCGGTGAACCACCCCATCACCCGTTCGGTCTCGTCGGTCGTGATGAAGGCGCCCTGGAGCCGCATCGGCTCGCTCTTCCCCGGCGGGAGGAAGAGCATGTCGCCGTTCCCCAGCAGCGCCTCGGCTCCGTTCTGGTCGAGAATGGTGCGGCTGTCGACCTTGGAGGCCACCCGAAAGGCGATCCGGCTCGGGAAGTTGGCCTTGATCAGCCCGGTGATCACGTTCACCGACGGCCGCTGGGTGGCGAGGAGGAGCGAGATACCGATGGCGCGGGCCTTCTGCGCCAGGATCGCGAGCGGAGTCTCGACCTCTCCCTGGACCGTCATCATCAGGTCGGCCAACTCATCGACCACCACGACGATCAAGGGCAGCGCGCCCTCGGTATACGTCTCCTCCGGGGTCGGCTCGGCGGGCGTATCGGGCGGCTCCGCGCTGATGCTCGCCAGCGTGGGCCGAACCTTCGGTGGATTCCGGAGCGGCTTCCCTTCCTCGACCTTCTTGTTGAAGTCGGCCAGGTTGCGCGCGCCATTGGCGTGCAGCAGCTCGTAGCGACGCCCCATCTCCCAGACCGCCCACTTGAGCACCCGGGCCGCATCCAGGTTGTCGGTCACCACCTGGTGCCGCAGGTGCGGCAAGGCGTTGTACATCGAGAGCTCGACCATCTTGGGGTCGATCATCAGGAGCCGGAGCTGGCGCGGGGTGTAGCGGTAGATCAGGCTGGTGATGATGGTGTTGATGGCGACCGATTTGCCGGAGCCAGTGGCGCCCGCGATCAGCAGGTGCGGCATCTTGGCCAGGTCGGCGATCACCGGCTTGCCGGAGAGGTCTCGACCCAGGGCGATCGGCAGGGTCGAGCGGGAGCCCTCCCAGTCGGGCGTCTCCAGCAGCTCCCGCAGGGTGACGATCCGCGCGGTGGGGTTGGGAATCTCGACCCCGACCGCGCCACGGCCGGGGATCGGGGCCACCCGAATCGACTGGGCCCGCATGGTGATCGCCATGTCGTCGGCCAGGGCGGCGATTCTCCCCACTTTGACGCCCGGGGCCGGCACCACCTCATACTGGGTCACCACCGGCCCGGTGGTTCGCCCCGCGATACTGCCCTCGACCTTGAAGGTCTTGAGCGTCTCCAACAGCACCTGGCCCAGACGGTCCAGCTGGGCTTCACCGGAATCGATGTCCTGTCGGGAGGGAGAGGTCAGCAGCTCGATCGGCGGCAACTCTTCCTCGATCGGCTCTCCCGGCTTGGGCGCGGGAGCGGGAGTCTTCGTGACCTTGGCCCGCTTTGCCCGAGGGGGCGGCGGACCGGCAGGCTCCCCCTCATCACCCAGCAAGCCAACCTGTCCGCCTTGTCCGTCCTGTCCGCCTTGTCCGGCTTTCTCGCCCCGACCGCCTTGTGCGCCCTGTCCGCCTTGTCCCGCTTGTCCCCCCTGCAATCGCCGCAGCGGATGCCACGCCAGGGTCGCCAGGGTCAGGGCAGAGAGGCTCAAGAATCCGAGCAGGAACCCTCCGGCGAAGCCGATCTGCTCGTACACCGTGTGGGCCAGGAACCCCGGCAGGATGCCGGTGAGCCGAGCGGTCCAGTCCCACTGGTCGAAGGGAGGATCGAGATCGCTGGCCTGCACGTGGGAGATCACGCCGGCCAGATAGGGGACCAGGACGCTGCAGCCGATCCCCAGGATGGCGACCCGCTTCATGTCGAGGTCGGCCAGGCGATCGAACCCCGCCAGCGCGAGCCCCAGGCCGAGGAGAGGGAAGATGATCGCGCCGATGCCGAATCCCTGCCAGAGCATCCGTCCCAATCCCGCGCCCACGTATCCGGTCAGGGGGATCGGCAGCATGGCAAGGCCCACGAAGATCCCCAGCACGAGCGCGGTGATCGCGGCCAGATGGCGACGGGACTCCGTGTTCATGAGGCCGGCGCCTCCAGAGTCACTCGACGCTCGGCGAACTGCGGGAGCACGGGATAGGCATCGGGTCTGGCCGCCTCCGTGATGTCGGCGCGGAACCCCGCCGCGATGAGGTCCCGTCCGGCCGCGCTCAGGCGCAACGGGCGTTCCCACCGCTCGCCGTAGCGCCGGACCAGATCGAGGCTGGCCAGGGCGGCGTCGTTGAGGCCCTCGGTGTTCTTCTTGTCGCCGATCGCCGCTTGCACCAGGCGGCCGGCACAGTACGCATCATCCAGACCGAATCCGCCCTCACGCCCGGCGCATATCACCAGGACATCCCCTCCGCCTCGATGGATCTCCCGGGCGCGCCGACTCGCTTGGCCGATATTGACCGCGGCAGCCAGGTACACGGTGGCGGCCCCCTGCGCCGCCAGCAGCGCGCCGGTGCCGTTGGTGGTGGTGAGGACCAGGAGCTTGCCCCGCACCGCTTCGGGCGTCATCTCCAGCGGGCTGTTGCCGAGCGCGAAGCCCGGGATCCGCTCGGTGTTGCGCTCGCCGGCCAACAGCACGTCGTCGCTGCCCAGGGTCTGCCCCAGACGCAGCGCTTCCTCGGTCGAGGCGGCCGGAACGATCGCCCGGGCCCCGTGATGGAGCGCGGCGCAGATCGTGGTCGTGGCCCGGAGGATATCCACCACGAACACCGTTCGTCCCTGAACCTCCGCGCCGCCGTGTCCGATGGGCGTGAAGGCGACATCGAGGCTCATGTGTCCGGTCGCAACAGCTCCGGCTCACGCTCCAGGAACTTGGTATCCACGTTACCGGCCACGAAATCGGGGTGGCGGATCACACGCGAGAGGAAGGGAATGGTGGTGGTGACGCCTTCGAGAATGAAGCTGTCCAGCGCCTGGCGCATCCGTCCCAGCGCCTCGTCGCGGTTGTTGCCGTGCACGATCACCTTGGCCAGCAGCGAGTCGTAATAGGGCGGGACGTGGTATCCGGCGTACACGTGGGTATCCAGCCGGACCCCCGGTCCTCCCGGGGGATGGTAGGCGGTGATCAGGCCCGGCGAAGGTTGGAAGTTCCGGTAGGGATCTTCCGCGTTGATCCGGCACTCGATCGAATGTCCGCGCAACCGGGTGCCGTCGCCCCGGAAGCTGAGCCGGTCTCCAGCCGCGACCTTGATCTGTTCCTTGACCAGATCGAAGCTGGTCACCATCTCGGTGACCGGGTGCTCGACCTGGATCCGGGTATTCATTTCCATGAAGTAGAAGGACCCGTCCGCGTCCAGCAGAAACTCGATGGTGCCGGCGCCCACGTAGCCGATCGCGCCGGCCAGCATCACGGCGGCATGGCCCATCCGGTCCCGGAGTTCCTGGGTCATGGCGGGACTGGGGCTCTCCTCGATCAGCTTCTGGTGGCGTCGCTGCACCGAGCAGTCCCGCTCGCCCAGGTGAACCACCCGGCCATAGGTATCACCCATCACCTGGATCTCGACGTGGCGGGGACGCTCCAGGTAGCGCTCGACGTACACCTCGCCGTTGCCGAAGGCGGAGAGCGCCTCGTTCTGGGCCAGGGTGAAGGACTGGGTGAACTGCTCCGCGTCGGTCGCGATCCGCATTCCCTTCCCGCCCCCGCCGGCGGTGGCCTTGATGATCACCGGAAAGCCGATCTCCTCCGCGCAACGGAGCGCTTCGTCCAGGTCAGCGATCGTGCCGGCGGTCCCGGGGACGGTCGGCACCCCGGCCTCCTGGGCCAGGCGCTTGGCGGTGGCCTTGTCGCCCATCTGGCGGATCTGCTCGCCGGTGGGCCCGATGAACATGATGTTCGAGGCCCGGCAGGTGTCGGCGAATTCGGCGTTTTCCGCCAGGAAACCGTAGCCCGGGTGGATCGCGTCGGCACCGGTGATCTCGGCGGCGGCGATGATGCTGGGAATCCGGAGATAGGAGCTGCGACTGGGGGGCGGGCCGATGCAGACGTCGTCGTCCGCGAAGCGCACGTGCAGGGATTCGCGGTCGGCCTCGCTGTAGACGGCCACCGTTTCGATCCCCAATTCCCGGCAAGCCCGAATGACCCGCAGGGCGATCTCCCCGCGGTTGGCGATCAACACCTTCTTGAACATCAGGGCGTGAGGTCCTGGACCAGGTCGGACTTGGACGTGCCCATGTCGGTGAAGGTCCGGTCGGAGGCCGAGCTGATCCCCGACGCGCGCAGGGCGAACTCGCTGGGATTGGTCGAATAGAACAGCGCGCTCTCGTAGGCGATCACCCCATCCTTGTACCACTTCATCAGCGACTGGTCGAACGACTGCATCCCGTAGGAGACGGTACCCTCGGCGATCAGGTCGGGGATGTTGAGGGCCTTTTCCGTGTCCCGGATGTTGTCGGCCACCGCCGCCGTGTTGATCAGGATCTCTGCCGCTGCCACCCGTCCCTTCCCGTCCTTCTTGGGCACCAGCCGCTGGCAAATCACCGCCTGGAGCGCGGTGGACAGCAGCATCCGGATCTCCTGGTGCTGGTGGGGCGGGTAGAAGGAGATGATCCGGTTGATGGTCTGGGTGGCGTCGGTGGTGTGTAGCGTGGAGAAGACCAGGTGGCCGGTGTCGGCCGCCTTGAGCGCGGTGTCCAGGGTCTCGAGGTCGCGGATCTCACCGATCAGGATCACGTCCGGGTCCTGCCGGAGCACGTGGCGGAGCGCCGTGGCGAAGCTCAGCGTGTCGCTCCCGACCTCCCGCTGGGAGATGTTGGCCTGCACGTCCCGGTGCAGGAACTCGATCGGGTCCTCGATAGTGATGATGTTGACTCGGCGGTGCTGGTTCACGTGGTTGATCATCGCCGCCAGCGTCGTGGACTTGCCGGACCCGGTCACGCCGGTGACCAGCACCATGCCACGGGGCCGGATCGCGATCTCCTCCAGGACTTCGGGCAGCTGGAGCTCGCGCACCGTCTTCACTTCGTAGGGAATGGCCCGGAAGGCGAAGGCCAGGGTGCCGCGCTGCTGGTAGATGTTGGTCCGGAAGCGGCCGACGCCGGGGACCCCGATCGCGAAGTCCGCCTCCTTCTTCTCGGCGAACTCCTTCACCTGCCGCGGCGTCATGATCTGCTCGGCCAGCAGCTTCAGGTCTTCCGGCTTCATGGGCTGCATGTCGAGGCCGGTGAGGTCGCCGTTGACCCGGATGGTCGGCTGGCGGCCGACCTTGAGGAGCAGGTCCGAGCCGTTGCGCTGAACCATCTGGGAAATCGCCTGCTTGAAGTTGAAGGGCGGCAGTTGGGCCGCTGCGGTGGCGTCAGCCATTGGGATCCACCCGGAACAGGACCTGACCGTACTCGACGGGCACCGTATCCTCGACGCAGACCTCGCGAACCACCCCGCTCACTTCCGCCTCGATCTCGTTCATGATCTTCATGGCTTCGATGATGCAGACCGTCTGTCCGACCGCGACCCGCGAGCCGACCTTGACGTAGGGCTCCGCGCCCGGCTCCGGGGCCCGATAGAAGGTGCCCACCATCGGGGACTTGATCTCCTTGAGCGCCACGGCCGGAGCACTCTCTGGAGCGCTCGGCGCGGCCGGGACCTCGGCGCGAGCCGCGGGAGGGGGAGCAGCGTGCACCACGTGCGCCGGGGCCGCCGGGGCCCCCGGGAGGCTGACGCCGTTCCGCGTGATGACAATCCCCCGGCCGAACCAGCGGCGAATCTCGATCGAGCCCACTTCGGGCGCGTCGCGCAGCAGCTGAGCCAGCTGGCGTATCTCTTCGATGTTCATCCCGGCATCCGGGGCATGAGCAGCCTCGACGCGAAACTGGCTATGTGAGCTCGAGCAACTCGGTACGATTGCTGGACAGGCAGACCGGGCCGTCGGGGCTCACCAGGAGATCGTCCTCCAGCCGAACGCCGCCCCACCCCGGAAGATAGACACCCGGCTCGACCGTCACCACCGCGTGAGCCGGAATCGGCGTCTCCGAGGCTGGGGAGAGCCGGGGCGCTTCGTGAACCTCAAGCCCGAGTCCGTGTCCCAGCGAATGACCGAACGAGTCTCCAAACCCGCCGGCGACGATCACTTCGCGCGCCAGGGCATCGGCCTGGCGTCCGGTCAATCCGGGGCGAATTCCCTTGAGCGCCTGGCTCTGGGCCCGATGGACCAGGGCGTAAATCTCGCGCTGCCGGTCGTCCGCCCGGCCTCCGATCAACACGGTTCGGGTGAGGTCAGCACAGTATCCGCGCACCTGGGCCCCGAAGTCAAGCAACACCCACTCGCCCCGCCCCACCGTTCGGTCGCTGGTCCGCGCATGCGGCAGCGCGGAACGGGGCCCCGAGGCCACGATGGTCGGAAACGGGTGCCACTCGCTCCCCAACTGGCGAAGCGCCGACTCCAGCGCGGCCCCGATCCGCCGCTCGCTCTGCCCAACCCGGATCCCCGGGAGGATCTCCGCCAGGGCGGCCTCGGCCACCCGGGCCGCCTCCCGGATCGCCTCCACCTCCTCCGGTGCCTTGACGGTCCGGAGCTCCTCGACCCACTCCCCCGCCGGCTCCAACGGCACCGGGCAAGCGGCCCTCAGCCGCTCCAGCTCTTTCACGGTCAGGACGTGGGGCTCGTACCCCATGGTGGCCACCGGCTCGGCCGCGAGGATCTTCCCCAGCCGGTCCCACACGTTGACCGCCTCGATCTCCACTCGGGCGGCGTCCTGGACCTCTTCACCGGCCTGCGTGGCGTACCGGAAGTCGGTGATCAGAACGGCGCCCGTGCGTCGGACCAGCAACAGCCCCGCCGTGCCACTGAATCCGGTCAGGTATCGAACGTTGGGAAGGTGGCGAACCAGCAGGGCCTCGACGCCCGCTCGTTCCATCAAGCCCAACAGGGCCGCCTGCCGCTCCTCGCGCCGGTCAGGCCGCACGCAAGCGTTGAACGATGGCGTTCAGTCCCAACAGGTAGCTCTGGGGGCCGAACCCCGCGATGATGCCGGTCGCGAGGTCGGCGATCCGCGACTGCCGCCGCTCGGGCTCGCGGGCAAAGATGTTCGACAGGTGCACTTCCACGAACGGAATCTGGACCGCGAGGAGCGCGTCCCTGAGCGCCAGACTGGTATGAGAGAGGGCGGCGGCGTTGATCAGGGCCCCGTCGGCCCGGCCCCGCAGCCCCTGCACCGCTTCGACCAGCGCGCCCTCGTGATTGGTCTGCAGCCAGTCCAGGGTGACGCCCAGCCGCCCCGCCTCCGCCCGAACCATCGCCTCCAGCTCCTTGAGGCTGGTTCGTCCGTAGATCTCGGGCTCGCGTTCGCCCAGCAGGTTGAGATTGGGTCCGTTGAGAACTGCGATCCGCATCTAGCGCTTGAGGCTCTTGAGCCAATTCTGGAACTGGTCCAGATCCTCTTCGAGTCCCGAAGACCGAGCCGCCCCGCCCCGCTCAGCCTCCCCCTCCGCAGAGCCGGCCGCCGGCGAGGGCGCCCCACTGAAGAACTGGTCGAAGGAGAAAGCCGGAGAACCGGCGCCCGCCGGCGAGGCGGATCCGCCCTCGGGACTGGGCGGCACTACCGGCGGAACCTGAGAGACCTCTTCGCCGAAGATGGCACTCAGGGACAGGGCATTGCTGGCCGGTCGCGTTGGGGCACCGGGGCTCTCGTCTTCGGGACCAGCCGGTGTCGGCGCGCCGGGGCCGGTCGAGCCCGGGCCAGGACGCCGAGCCAGGACGGTCTGGAAGAACGAAGCGACCGATTCGCCCCCCGTCACGTTCGAAGAGTAGGCCGCCCACTGGCCGGTAATGATCTCACCGTGGCCCTCGACCGCCCGCCCCTCCGCCTCGGCCAATCGGGCCCGGAGCCGTTCGTCGTGCGGATTCCGAGCCAGCAGCTGCCGGTAGACACGGGCTGCTTCCTGCCGATGGCCCTGTCGCATGTAGAGCTCCGCCATCGTCTCGGTCACCACCAGCTCAGGCTCGCTGACCATCCCGTCCTCGGCGCTCGGCACAGGCGCTGAGGTCGCTCGGGCCGCTGCTGGAGTTTCCTCCGGGTAGATCAGCGGCAGATCCTGGCTCGGTCTTGGGACCTCGGCCTCGGCCGGCTCGGGTTCCTCGATCGCAGCAGGAGGTGACGGAGGTGGCGGCGGCGGAGGCGGAGGCGGAGGCGGCGGTGCTGCGGCCTTGATCGTCTCCTGGGGCTCGCCCTTGGGCCGGAGAAATTGGTCGGAGGCCGTCGGAGTCTGGTACTCCGTGGCGTCCGCCGCATTGATCACGATCTCTTCCTGCACCTCGACACCGAATTCTTCAGCCGACGAGCGGCCTCCCCTCGCCGCTTGGTCGGGCACCACCACGGGACGCTCGTGCTCGTCCTCCCTGATCACCAGCGATTCGCCCCCGGAACCGGCCTTCGATTCGAGAGCCGACTGACTCCAGCGTTCGGCCGGCGAGGGCTCCCGCTCGACGTGTACGCCCAGATCGGGAGGCGGACCGGAGGCGGCGGCCGGCTCCGGCGGTGACAGTGGCGGGACCATCGGGAGTGTGGTCGCTTCGACGAGCGCGAGGTCGGGAGGAGCCGGGTGGGAAACCGGAGCCGAAACCCGCTCGACTACCAGGGTATCCTCGCTCTCCTCGATCACACCCGCCGCCGCCACCGCAGGAGCGGGAGCCGGTGGTGCCTTCCCCTCGGCGACCGGCTCCGGTTCCGGCAGCGGCGCGTACAGCTGTGCCGCCGCCTGCTCGCGCGACGCCGCGATGCGCTCGGCCTGTTCCCGTGCATCGTCGTTGCTGGGATCCACCGATACCAGCTGCTGGATCCACTGATCGGCTTCGGCGTAACGAGACTGACGCTCGGTGATGTCCGCCAGCGCCTTGAGCGCGATCACGTTCTCGGGATCCAGCCCCAGCACGCGGGTGAACGCTCCCTCGGCAGCGGAAGTTTCTTGCAGATCGAGGCAGCAACGACCGAAAACGATATTGGCGGGGATATGATCAGGATGGAATTGGAGGCCCTGCTCCAGCACTTCTCTGGCCCGCATCAACTGCCCGTCCTTGCGCAGGGCCTCCGCGAAGGGGGCGAACACCGTACCCTGGGGGTTGTCCTTCCACAAACGCTCGAGTTTTTCGATCTCGCGGCTGTTTGCCATCCAGGGCCTTGTGCCTAAGTTGTTGTCGTGATTGGACAAACATTAGCAATGCTGGCCTAACCTGTCAACGGCCCAAACCCCCACGCCGCTTGAGATTAGCTCCGGTCAGGCTTAGACTTCCCGCCTCTTTACCGCCGTTCGAATCGACGTGAGGAGCTCGACCCCCGCATGATGCAATTTTTCCGCCGATACGGCTGGCCGGTGTTCGCAGCGGCGGCCCTGCTCCTCCTGGTCTGGATGGTCTGGGAGCTGAGCGGCCTGAGCGACAACACCGGGTCGGTGCGGTCGCGGTCCGTGGGCACCGTGAACGGCCGGGACATCGACCTCCGGCGTTATCAGGTCGAGGTCCAGCAGGAGATCGACAACCAGCAGCGCCAGTCCGGCGCGTTGACGGCCGAGCAGGTGGAGGACGTGCGCAACGGCGTCTGGGAGCGCACGATCCAGGATTATCTGCTCGATGCGCAGTACAAGAGGCTGGGACTCACCGCATCGGCCGACGAGATCGCCGGCATGATGAAGAGCTCGCCCCCCTCGGAATTCCTCCGCATGGCGGAGTTCCAGACCGAGGGCCAATTCGATCTTCCCAAGTATCAACGGTGGCTTCAGTCCAGCAGCGCCCAGCCGTTCATCCCGCAGATGGAGGCGCGCTACCGCGACGAGATCCTGCAGGGCAAGCTGGTGCAGGACGTGACCGCCGACATCAACGTCTCCGACGCCCTGCTCTGGCAGTTCTACCGGGACGACAAGGAAACCACCAAGGTCGACGTGGCCGTCGTGGTTCCGGCCAACGCCATCCCGGATTCCGCGGTTCCCGTCACCGAAGCGCAGGTCGCGTCCTACTACCAGGAACACCACGACGAGTTGCGCCGGCCGCGGATCGCCTATGTGAGCTTCGTCTCGGTGCCCCGGTTGGCCGACGCGGGCGACACGCTCGCCGCGCTGGAACACGCCAGGGTCCTCCGCAAGGAGATCCTGGCCGGAGCCCCCTTCGCGGAAGTCGCGCACCGGGAATCCTCGGATAGCGCCAGCGCGGCCAAGGGTGGCGACCTGGGCGAGTGGAAGCGCGGGTCTTACGATCCGAAGTTCGAGGCCGCCGCCTTCTCCCTCCCACTCAACACCGTCTCAGAACCGGTCCTCACGCCCTTCGGCTACCACCTGATTCAGGTGTACGCTCGGACGGCGAACACCGCCAAGGCGCGCCATATCCTGATCCCGATTCAGGTCACCGGTGCGCACCGCGACAAGCTGGACGGCATGGCGGACACTCTGGAATCCCTGGGCGCCGAGAAGCTGGATCCCGCCGCACTCGACACGGTCGCGCATGCGCTCGGCCTCAAGGTCGGCCGGCTGAATCCGGTTCGCGAAGGGGAACGGGCCCAGATCGGCCTCGAGCCCATCCCCGAGGCGGCGGTCTGGGCGTTTCAGGCGCGCCCCGGCGAGACCAGCCGCGTGGTCGAGGTTCCTTACGCCTTCTATCTCTTTCGGCTGGACAGCCTGACCCCGGCCGGAGTCCCGGCATTGAGCCAGATCCACACCGAAGTCGAGCAGCTGGCGCGGCAGCACTTCAAGTGGCCGGCCGCCCGAATCCTGGCCCAGCAGCTCGAAGCCAAGGCCAAGACGAGCTCGGTGGCTCAGGCGGCCAAGGAACTCAAGATTCCCGAGCAGACCATGGGTCCCTTCACCCGGATCGGCGCCCCACTCTCCGATGGACGCCTGGTCGGGATGGCCTTCGCGCTGGATTCCGGGCAGGTGAGCCCGGTGCTGGAGACCAAGGAAGCGATCTACCTGATGCAGGGGCGGGGGCGGGTCAAGGCAGACTCGGCCGAATTCGCCAAGAAGCTGCCCAGTCTGAAGGAACAGCTGACCCGTCAGCTCCGCCAGCAGCGGATGCGGAACTACATGGAGGCGCTCAGGGCGTCGGCCAAGATCGAGGACCACCGGGCGGAGATCTTCAAGACCGAAGCGCAGGTGGAGGCGACCGCGCCGCGCACGCCTGGCACCTGAGATCAAGGAATCTTGACGCAACGAGGGGCGGCCCGGCCGGGCCGCCCCTCTTGGTTTCCATCCCCGGTCCGAGTCGTTACTGCGAGAGCCGCTTGGGATCGCCCTCGGAGGAAGTGGTCGATGGCGCATCCATCCGCCGGCTGGGCGGGAGACGGTCATCGGCGCTGGAGTTGATGGTATCGTTGGCTTCGCTCATGCTCCGCTTGAACTCCCGGATCGACTTCCCGATCGAGCCGCCGATCTCGGGCAACCGCTTCGCGCCGAAGACCAGCAAGCAGACCATCAGGATGATCAGGAGTTCCGTAAATCCCAGATTCCCCAGCATTGGCCACCTTCCTTAGAACAGCGAGCGCGCAATCAAGTAGGCGATCACGACACCAAGTAGACTCAGCAGTGAAACATGCAGACCAACCGGCCCCAGAGTAAAGCTAATCACCAGGATATCCATCGAGAATGGCCCGATGGTGGGGGTCCAGGCGGCCGTGAAGAACGACTTGGCTGCGCTGTCGGGCAGGAACCGCTGGAGCAGCCCGCTCAAGACACCCCCAACGACGAAACCGACGATCAGGATGAGGAGATTCCGCCCCGTCCTCGTCATCAGCGCCTTCGCTCGAGCACGTAGGGAATCGCGGCTCGCAGGCCGTCCCGGGCGCTGCAAGGCCGGAGCGCCTCGAGCTCGGCTTCCGCCAGCTCCGCCAGCTGCGAGGCCCGTTCCCGCGCGTAGGTGAGCCCGCCGGCCCGCTCGACCACCCCGATCACGCCCGCGATCTGCCGGTCATCGGGCTCGGGCGTATTCCAGAGCTCGGTGATCTCCTGGCGGCTCGGGGAATCCAGTCGCGGAAGCGCGTAGATCAGCGGGAGGGTGACCTTGTGCTCCCGCAGGTCAGAGCCCGAGGGTTTGCCGGTCACCGCCTCGGGCTCGGTGTAATCCAGCAGGTCGTCGACCACCTGGAAAGCCATGCCGAGATACTCGCCGAACCGGCGCGCCGCCTCCCGTTCCGCGGCGGAAGCGCGCAGCGCGCCGACTTCGCAGGCCGCGGAGATCAGCGTGGCGGTCTTGGCGCGGATCAGGAGATCGTACTCCTCTTCCGAGAAATTCAGCGGCTCGTGCGCCAGGAGCTGGCGCATCTCCCCGATGGTCATCTCGTTGGTGACCCGGCTCAACACGCGAAGCGGCTCCAGGTCGTTCAATCGCACCAGCTCGATCACGGCACGGGAGTAGAGATAGTCTCCCATGATCACCGAGGTCTGGTGGCTGAAGAGGGCGTTGATGGTGGGCATCCCGCGGCGGAGCACGGAGTGATCGACCGAGTCATCGTGCACCAGAGTGGCCAGGTGCACCAGCTCGATCACTGCCGCCAGGCTGGCGACACGGGCCTCCTCGACCGGCGTCGTCGCCTCGTTGGCCAGGAGGACCAGCGTGGGCCGGAACATCTTCCCCTGCATGTGCAGAAGATGGGAGTTGACCTCGGCGATCAACCCGAAATCGCTCTGGATCATGCGGCGCAGTTCGCGCTGCACCGCTTCCAGGCCGCCGTGGACCGGAGCCTGGATCGAGGCCAGGGTGACCGGGGCGGTCTCCGATCTCATGCCCGGCCGCCTGCCAGCTTGGCCATGCGGGTGGTGACGTCCTGGAAGCCGATGTCGACCGCCAGGGCCCGCTCGTAGGTGGAAACCGCCGCCGCGGCCTTGCCCTGGGCCTCCTGAGCCCGGGCCAGCCAGTAGATCAGCCCGATCTGCTCATCGTCGCTGGCGCCCAGGCTCTCGACCGCGCGCTTGAGAATCGCTTCCGCGATCGCGAACTGTCCCTTGTCGTAGAAGGCCACACCCAGCGCCTCCGAGGTCCGCAGCCTTCCCTCCGGAGACCGCAGCGCCTTCTGAAACTCGGCAATGGCCTCGTCGAGCAGCCCCATCTCCTTGAACGCAACGCCCAGATCGTAGTGGGACTGAAAGTCCTCGGCGTCGATGTTCTCGTCGATGCCGCGCTTGAATTGCGACAGCATCTCGTTGAAGTCGCGCTGTTCGTCGCCGGTGGGCTCCTCGTCCTCCACCCGCATCCGGGTGTCTCGGGGTCCGGATTCCTCCAGGATCAGGGCGCCCAGGTCGATGAAGTCCTCGTCCCCGGGGGGCGCCCGCCGCGGCTTCGGAGCCGGAGCCGCGGGGGCCGCTGGCGGCGTGGTCGCCGCCGCCTTGGGCGGGGCAGCCGGGGCGGCGGGAGCCTTCGCCGCAGCAGCGGGCGCGGCCGGGGCTGCCGGTGCGGGCTTTGGGGCCGGCGGGGCCGGCGCCTCGACCTCCTCGACGGGGGCGAGAGTCTGCAGCGCCACCAGGGCCCGCTGGTTGCCGGTATCGTGCTCGAGGACCCGCCGGTAGACCGCCAGCGCCTTGTCCATCGCGCCGGCGCGCATCAGTCCGTCGCCCAGCTCCAGGTAGGAGTCCAGGAGGCGCCCGCGGTCCCCGGTCCGATAGGCCAGCTCCACCATTTTCTGGTAGTGGCGCACCGCGTTGGGCTCGAGGCGGGTCAGCTCATGCACTACGTCCACCGCATGCTGCCAATCCTCGCGCGCCTCGTAGGCCGCGATGGCCAGATCGAGCTCGCCGGCGCCCCGCTCCCCCTCACCGCTCGCGATCAGGGCCTCACCCAGCGCCCGGTGGGTCTCCGGATTATCCGGATCGTCGAACACCCGTTCTTCGAGATCGGCCAGCGTGGGCGTCGCCGGCGCCTCCGCCGAGAGATAGGCCAGAGAGGGCCCCCGGGTCGCGGGCTCCGCTTCCTCCTCGATCAGCTCGAGCCCGATGTCGTCGGAGGCCTGAGCCTGCTCGGGCGCAGAGGGTAGCTCCTCGAGATCGAGACCCAATTCGGACCCCATATCCCCGGCTTCGGGGACGATGGTGATTGCCGAATCCGCGAGGCGCGAGACGCGGGGCTCCGAATCCACCAGGCCCAGATCGCTCACCGCCTCCTCGTCCAGGGTGAGCTCGAGCGACCCCTCTCGCTCGGTGATTCGGGATTGAGAATTGCGGGGTCCCAACTCCACCGTGTCCGCCGGGGGAGCATCGATCTCGAGCCCCTCCAGCGGAGCGATTGCGGCCAGCTCTGCGGTGTCCACCATCGTGGGCTCGAACCCGAGTGTCTTGCCCACGTCGAGTGAGGTCATCTCCATGACCGCCTCGTCGCTCAGCGGCTGGAGCGACTGGATATCCAGTTCCTCTCCCGCCAGCGAAGCCGTCTCGATCTTCAGCGGCTCGACCTCGACCGCTCCCGTGCTGCTGCCCGTCTCCACCGTTTCGAGTCCGGCCACCGGTTCCGAATCTCTGTGAGCCGCCGGATTGGGAACGGCCGGTGTGAGGGTCTGAGGCGTCTTGCGGGGTGGGACCACCGTCTTGCGAGGACCCCGGCCGCCGGGCGCGTGGGTATCGAGGCCAACGTCGAGGAAAACCAGGTCGGGACCGCTGCTCTTGGGCTTGACCCCCGGCTTGGCGTTTTCTCCGGTCTCGATCTGGTGGATCCGGGCCAGCGTCTTGCGCGCGCCGATCGAGTCTCCCCGCGCCTCCAGGTCGCTGGCCAGCTTTTCGAGCTGCTCCTTCGCCTCTTCATTGCGGGACGAAGCGCGAAGCAGATCGCTCAACATCAGCCGGATTTCCTTGTTGCCGGGGAAATGGTCGGCGAAGTCCTTCATCGCCTTGAACGCCTCATCCAGCTGGTTGGAGGCATTCATCCGGTCGAGGTATTCCAGCAGGTTCTTCTTGGCTTCGATGACGACGTTCTTGCGGGCGTGCAGGTGGGCGAGCTTCAGGTAGATCTGAATGCGGCCGGGGTTGACCCGGAGAATCTTGCCGCAGAGCGCGATCGCGTTGTTGTGGAGCCCCTGCTCGAGATAGAGATCCGCGGCCTTCTCGTAGGCCTGAACGGCGGCGGCCGGCTCATTGGCCTTGAGATACAGGTCCCCGACCCGGTTATAGATCGACAGGTCGGCCCCGGGGTCGTTCCCAGCCTCAAACTCCTGGATGGCCTTTTGGTAGACCTCAATGGCCCGCCGCCAGTCCTCCTTCTGTTCGTATTTTCGAGCCGCGTCTTTGAGCTTCTCGAAATTCATCCGGCCGGGCTGGTGAGAGGATGATCGAGTCGAGGTGACCGCAAACTGCAAAATACCGGTCCCGCAAGCACCTAGCAAGCCAAAACCGCACGGCGCCTTGGGTTGGGACGCCCCGGCGGCCCCGGGTCCAGGGCCCCCTAGGCGATCCCCGGAAGCAGAATCGCCGGATCGAGCGCCCCGCCGGCCACCAGCGCCGCCAGTTGCTCGAGGTCTCCGGCGGGAGCGCGGTCATCGGACAGCGGGGCGATGGCCGGTTCGGCCCCGCGGATGCGCTGGTACAGCCGCCCGACACCCCGTCCCGGAGTGAGCGGCTTCAGCCATTCCAGTCCTTGCGCGCCGCAGAGGAGCTCGGCCGCCACCACCCGCTGCGCATTCCCCAGGATCCGGCGCGCCTTGAAGGCCGCAGCCATCCCCATCGGGACGAAATCCTCCTGGTTGGCGTCGGTAGGGATCGAACCGATGCTGGCCGGCATCGCCAGCGCCCGCGATTCCGCCACCAGCGAAGCGGCCGTGATCTGGACCATCATGTACCCGGACCGAAGCCCGGGGTCCGCGGTAAGGAACGCCGGAAGCCCCTCCGAAAGCTCTGGATTCACCAACCGCTCCACTCGCCGCTCGGCGATGGCCTGAAGGGTGGTGAGCGCAATGGCGAGGAAGTCGAGGGCCTGGGCTACCGGCTGCCCGTGAAAATTGCCGCCCGAGAGCACCTCGCCGCTGGGGAACACCAACGGATTGTCGGTCGAGGCATTCAACTCGACCCGCACCGTGGTTTCGGCAAAGGCGATCGCGTCGGCCACCGCCCCCAGCACCTGCGGGGAGCAGCGCAGGCTGTAGGCGTCCTGGACTCGCGGATCGTTCTCGCGGTGCGACTCCCGGATGGCGCTCTCCTCCAGCAACCGGCGCATCAGGCCGGCCGCCTCGAGCTGCCCTCGGTGAGGCCGGGCGTCATGAATGCGAGGGTCGAGAGGAGTCGGAGTTCCGCGCAGGGCTTCGAGGCTCATGGCGGCCGCCCCCACTGCCGTGCGCCAGAGCACCTTCGCGTCGTGCACCAGGAGAGCCAGAAGCGCGGTCTGCACCTGGGTACCGTTGATGAAGGCGAGCCCCTCCTTGGGTGCGAACCGAAACGGCTTGAGTCCCGCTGCCGCGAGCGACTGCTCCGCCGCCTTGCCCTTCATCCCCGGCACGGCTCCCTCGGCGGGCAGGACCATCCCTTCGCCCATGAGAACGAGGGCAATGTGGCTGAGGGGTGCCAGATCGCCGCTGGCACCCACACTGCCCTGCTCCGGCACCCAGGGCACCACACCGGCGGCCAGCAACGCGCAGAGCGCTTCGACCAGCTCGGGGCGGACCCCGCTGGTCGGGCGGAGCAGGACATTGGCGCGGAGCAGCATCGCCGCGCGCACCACCTCGGCGGGGAGCGGAGCGCCGACTCCGGCCGCGTGGCTCCGGAGCAAATTCACCTGCAACCGATGCAGTTCGGCCGGCGGGATGCGCACGTTGGCCAGCTTGCCGAAGCCGGTATTGACGCCGTACACCGTGGCTCCGGCCGCGACGGCCTGGTCAATCAGGGCGCGGCTCTGGGCCAGCGCCGATCGGGCCCGGGGGTCGATCTCGAGACGAGGACGTGAGGTCCTCGCGACCGCGACCACCTGTTGGAGGTCGAGCGAGGCTCCATCCAGCACGATGTGAGGGGAAGACATGGGTCAAAGGTACCGTTGACCCGAAGCCTCCGGCAGATGGACGACGGGGTGGAGCGGCTGGCGGCCGCCCCACCCCGTCGACACCAGAGTGATGACTCGACTACGGGTGAGCGCGCGCCACCAGCTCCGGATCTCCCGGGTCGGTCTGGTACGACCAGTCCATGATCAGGAAGGTTTGCCCTACGTGCGTAACCCGGACGCCACCGTAGCGCAGGAACCCATCTCCCCCGTTCATCTCGAACACATAGCCCCAGCCGGGATTGGCGGTGACCGGGGTGGTCGAGTAGGTCACGTTGGGTGCGACATCGATCGAAGTGAGGTCGTCCACCGGTCCGCTCCCGTAGACCACCACGCCGGTGCCCGCGCGCACGGGAGCCAGCACCAGTCCTCCACCTGACTGCAGCACCGTGAAGTCCACGTTGGGCGAGGAGCCCGACATCACCACGCCCAACTCCCCCGCCTGCACCTGGCCGTCGTTGTTCACGTCGTTCCAGAACCGGAACCCGCTGGTCCCGTCCTGCACCTGGCGGGCATACAGCACCACGTTCCGGGCGTCGGGTCGCGGCGTATCGTTCCGGACGGGAGACCAGAGGCTCTCGTAGCCTTCGATGCTCACGGCCGAGATGCCGAAACAACGGGGGATCCCGTTCACCAGGGCGCCAGCCACGAACTCCGGTGCCACCGTGGTGCCCTCGAGGGCCCAGGAGGCGCCACACAGATTCTGATCCAGGTCGTAGTCGGCGCTGTAGACGCGGTAGGCCTGGAACCGTTGTGGCTGGCTCTGGAACGGATTGTCGGACCAGGTGAGCGCGATGGCCCCGTTCAGGGAGGTAGTGGTCAGTGTCTGCGGTGCCGCCAGAGCCAACCGTTCGTCGATGGTGATCGTGTTGCTGGGACCGCTCTCGAAGCCGTTAATATCGACCGCGGTGACGTAGTACTGCAGGTGAGGAATGCCGTTGTCGTGAAACGTATTCGAGGTGGTGGTGCCCCGGAGAACGTAAGAGTCCGTCGTGCTCCCCCGGGAGTAGACGTTCCAGGCCGAGAGGTTGGGGTCGGAGATGTAGTCCCAGGCGAGCAGCAGACCGGCTGGACTCGTGGGATCGCCGCTCGGCTCGAGGGTGTAGGTGAGATTGGTCGGCGGCGCGAGGCTGGAGCCCGGCGCCGTGACGTTGTTCGTGGAGTAGCATCCGGGTAAACTCGCCAGCGCAAGCCACCACCACTGTCGGCCGATCATGGAGGTACTCCGTTGGGGGAAACAAGAGGCACGCATGGCAGACGGCATGCCATCCCCCGACGTTACCCTAGGCCGCTGTGGGAGCGAGACTTAGTCCCCCAAGAACCGGCCGGGTCGTCCCTCCGCGAGGACGTCTAGGAGCCGAGAGTGGTCTGGTTGTACCCCACCTTGAGTTCGGGCAGATCGCTCAGGTAAATCGAGAAGTAGAAGGCGACGTTTCCGTTGGGATTCCGGACGAAACTGAAGCTGGCCCGCCATTCGTGGAGGTCCCGTTCCAGCCGGACCACCTGGGACTCGAATCGGCTGGCGGTGATGTTGTACTGGGTGGACCAGGAAACCGACCAGAAGGCGGTGGGAGAAAACGTGGTGCTGAGCGCCAGACTCGATTGGCTCGGCAGGGAAACGAGAGCCCCCGGAATGGGGCGGCTCCGGGTCAGCGAGTAGTTGAAGTTGGCGGTAAATCCCCGGCGCCCGCCGGCGACCGGAACCTGGACGCTATTGTAGTAGCGATTGATCCAGGGCCGGCTCTGGTCGTCACCGTAGGCCGGTGGAGGGGCCTGCGTGGTCGAGGCGGCCTTGTGGCCCCCGAACAGCGAAGCGATGGTGGCTCCCGAGACGGCGAAGCTGGCGTTCACGTTGGTGAGGTAGGGACTGAACTGGGCGGTATCGCTGCCGGCCTGCCCCTTCCACAACTCGGTCGCCAGCGAGAGGGTGAAGCTGGGCAACAGGTCGGTCTGAAACGTGGTCGATATCGTCTGGGTCACCCATCCGCGACGACCCGGCTTCTTGGCTTGCTCGAAGTCGTAGCTGAGCGGGCTGAAGATGAGCCCCAGCAAACGGATCTTCTTGGCCGCCGCCAGCGCCGTGGTATCCCCCTTGGGCGGCTTCTTCTTCGCCTCGAAGACGGTCGTAAGCCCCAGGCTCAGGGTCTGAGTCGGATCGCTCTTCAGCACCGGTGGCTGCCCCGGCAGGGTGATCGCCTCGGCGTAGGCCCGCGGGATGTTGGCGGACGGGCTGTAGTTATAGACCAGGGTCGGTGAGATGCTGTGCCGGATCCGACTGTAGGGGCCAAATCCGGGCAGAAATCCGAAGAAG
This sequence comes from Gemmatimonadales bacterium, assembly GCA_035519565.1. Taxonomy (GTDB): domain Bacteria; phylum Gemmatimonadota; class Gemmatimonadetes; order Gemmatimonadales; family GWC2-71-9; genus DATIWD01. The sequence continues at coordinate 28,798 of DATIWD010000083.1, forward strand.
GTCGGCGAGGTGCCCAAGGTGAAGGAGAATCGCTTCCCCTGCTGTACCCAGCTCCCGTTGGTCCGCGTGTTCCGCAGCAGGAACGGCCCGCTCGTCGAGTTGGCCACGCCGAACCCGGGCTGCAGCTTCCAGGAGCTTCCGAACAGCACCGGCAGATTGATCCCGGTGTCCCAGTCGATCCCCGTCGAAAAGCCTCCCGGCAACACCTGCGTCAGATAGACCGAATCGGTGGGATCGGCGGTGGTGGTATCGGCGATCTTGACCGTGCTCGTCGCCCGGCCGGTCGAGTCCATGTCGGCCATGCGAAAGGAATTCCGCCAGGTGAAGCCGCCGATCCGAACCGGGGAGTCGAAGCTGATCTGGGTGACGCGCGAATCGGCCTTGAGCTTGACCGTGTCCACCCGACCGATGCTGTCGGTCACCAGCAGCGGGGATCCCAGCGGCACGCCATTGGAAAGATTGTTGGTCAGGCTGAAGGCCGGCGACCAGGTGAAGTGGTGATTCCCGAAGTCGATCGGCTTGGGTGAAATCGTGAGGGCCGGAAGCTGGGTCGTGGATCCCTGGTCGGTGAGCGACTGCCGACGGTTCCCACCCAGGGCCACGCTCCCCCAGCTGTAGCGCTTGGTGAAGTTGAGCGAACTGGTGATGGCCCGGGTCGAGAGCAGCGGGTCGATCGCGTTCTGGCTCAGCACCGTGGTGTTGCCCACGTAGCTCATGTCGAAGGTGAGCGTCGTACTGAGGTTGAAGCTCTGCTGGTGCGTCCACCGCAAGTTGAACGAGCTCGACCCTTCCACCTGCTGCTGTCGATCCACCGAGATGGCCCCCCGGAGGAACTGGTTGCTCCACCGGTACTGGACGCTGGCGCCGTACTGCACATAGCGGTTGGCGAACCAGTCCAGCCGCGCCAGGAGATCGACATAATTGTTGATCGCCCAGTAGTACCCGACGTTGGTGACCTGGCGATTGTAGTTGCCGTCGGGACGCACCAGATCGTTGATCCCGAACTGGGGGATCAGCAACCCGCTGCGCCGACCGGGGCGCGTGTCCTGAAAGATGAACGGCAGCCACAGCACGGGGACGTCACGGACGTAGAGTACCGCCGGCCGCGCCACCATGAACGACCTGGAAATCCACTTCACTTCCCCGGCCTGGAAGTGATAGTGCGGCTCCGGCAGGTCGCAGCTGGTGACCTCGCTGTGAGCGGCATAGATCCGGGCCGAGCTCGAGTCCTGGGCCACGTTGCCCCGGAGGAACCAGACCGCGCCTTGCTGGTTGAAGCTGGTCAGGGCCCGGTCCACCACGCCCCGTCGCTCGCAGGCGTCGTAGCGGATCTCGTCGCCCACCATGACCGAGCTGGCGTCGAACAAGTGCGGCTCGCCGGTGGCCACCATGCTGCAGGTGGCTTCCTGGTAGTTGATGCTGTCCGCCTCCAGCACCGACCCCTGCCGCTCCGCCATGGCGCCGCCGTGGAGCAGGATCCGCCGCTGCTCCACCAGCAGCGTGGCGGAATCGGACCGGAACCGGATGGCGTCGTAGCCCGGCCTGGCCAGCAGGCTGCTCAGCATGGAGTCGGGAGTGGCAAAGGTGTGTGACGGCGAGGTGGGCAGGCCCAGGCGGCGGGCCTTGGCGGTGTCGAGGGGCAGCACCCCGGCCCGCGTAGTGTCTCGACGAATGCTGTCGCGGCTGAAGCCGGGCGGCGGAGTATACACGGTGCCGGGTGGCGCCGGCCCGGGCTGCTGGGCCGAAAGGCTGCCGGCGACTCCCGTCAGGAGCAGCACCAGCACCGCGGCCGAGGCGGCCTGGCGCCTGAGCCGCCGGCGATGGACCAGCACACATCCCGCGAAGCCGATCTCGTAGAGCAGCAAGAGCGGGAAGGTCATCAACAACATCGATACGACATCGGTCCCCGGCGACAGCACCGCTCCCGCGATGAACGAGAGCACGATCGAATACCGCCGGAACCGGTTGAGTCCCGCCGGCGTCACCAGCCCCAGCGCCGCCAGGATCACGATGATGAGGGGAAGCTCGAACGAGAGCCCCATCGCCAGCACGACCTGGAGCACGAAGCTGAAGTACTCGTCGTAGGTGATGACCAGGGCCAGCGCGTCCGATTGAAAGCTGAACAGGACCCGGAGCGCCTCGGGCAGCAGGTAGACGTAGCCGAGGGTCGAGCCGGTCAGAAACAGCAGCAGACCCACGAAGAGAGCGGGGAGAATGGTCCGCCTCTCCCGCTCATAGAGACCGGGCGACAGAAAGGCCCAGGTCTGGTAGAGCACCACCGGAGACGACAGGATCAACCCGACGATGAAGCTGAGCTTGAGGACGATCATCACCGGGGCGGTGGGGCTCAGCACGGCGAGCTTGCCCCCGGTGTTGCCGAGGTAGGGCGCGATCGGAACCTTGAGGATGGAAACCAGCTCGAACTGCTGAACGATGAAGATGCCGATCCCGACCCCGATGGCCACCGCGACGAGCGAGCGGATCAGCCTGATCCGGAGCTCCTCGAGGTGCTCGAGGAAGGGCATTTCACCGGCCGGACCGCTCATCCGCCTGCCGTCGGGATCAGCGCCCGAGAGCCTTCAACCGGTCTTTCGCCAGCGCAGCCTCGTCTGACTTCGGATATTCCTTCACGACCCGCTGATAGCTGGTGCGGGCCTCGTCGAGGTTTTTCTGGCGCTCCGCGAGGAGGCCCAGCTTGTACAGCGCGGTCGCCGCGCGAGGCGACGTCGGGGCATTACGCACCACCTGGTTGTAGTAGACCGCGGCGGAGTCGGGTTGGCTGGTGGCAAAGCTTTCGCCGATGAAATAGGTCGCGTCGGGAACGTGGGAATCGTTGGGATAGGCCCGCAGCAACTCGCGGAATCCCGAGCGGGCGGTGCTGGGGCTGCCGCGCCGCAATTGATCGAGAGAGGTCTGGAACAGCTGGTCGGCCGAGGGAGTGGCCGCCGCCGCGGCCTTGGAGGTGTCTCCCGTCGCGGCCGCGGTCGCGCCGATCTGCTCGCCCCGCGCCTCCAGCTGAGTCCGCAGCTCGGTCAATCGCTGCTGGCTCTGGCCGGTCAGGGCCTGGACCTGGACCAGCTGCTGCTGGATCGAGTAGAGGTCGGTCGAAACGTCCCCCTTGAACGACTGCAGGGAGGTCTGAACCGCCGTGAGGCTGCGCTGCGCGGCAGCCAGCGAGTCCATGGTCTTTCGCTGCGCGGTGATAATCTCGGCCAGCCGGACCGCTCGCACCGAGTCTTGCCGGGCCGCCTCGGCCCGGCTCAGCGTCAACTGTTCTTCTACCCGCCGCAGATCGCTGCGGGTGGCGCAGGCCCCGAGAAGCACCGGCGCCACCCACAGTCGCCAGGAACCCCGCATCCTACCGCGGAGCCACCAGGTTGTCGACGCCGCTCGTCAGGTCGAATTCGTCCCGGCGATTCTTGGCCCAGGCGGTCTCGTCGTGGCCCGGATCGATCGGGCGCTCCTCACCGAAGGAGACGGTCTCGATCCGACTGCCGTCGACGCCCTTGCCCACCAGGTACCGCTTGGCGGACGCGGCGCGCCGATTGCCGAGCGCCAGGTTGTACTCGTCGGACCCGCGCTCGTCACAGTGGCCGGCCACCCGGACATGGACCGCGCTGTTGGAAGCCAGGATCGCGGCCTTCCGGTTGAGATTGGACTCGTCGTCGGTCTTGATGTCCGACTTGTCGAAGTCGAAGTGGATCATGGCCGTGAGATCCTGCATCAGGCTGGCCTTGAGCGCGGCGGCCTTGGCCGCGGCGTCGGCGGCCGCCTTGTCACGCTCGGCCTGGGCGCGTCTGGCCGCCTCGATCGAGTCGGCGCGAGCCTTGTCGCGGGCCGCCTGGTCGTCGGGTTGGGCCGTCGGCGCTGGGGCCGGTGCGGGCTGCTCGGGGGGCTGCTTTCCACCACAGGCGGCAACGGCCGCGACAGCGGCCACGAGGAGGCTGCGAAAAGAAAGAGACATGCTCACTCCTGAGGTCAGGGGTTCTGGCCCACGGCGGTTCACTGCAGCCGCCGTGACCATGCGGGGAGTCTCGCGATACCGGTGGTCGTCAACTGCCGAATCCGGCCGCTCTCCGTGTCGATCACCCAGAGCTGACGCCGCCCACTGCGGTCCGAGACGAAGGCGAGGTGGCGCCCGTCCGGCGCCCAGGTTGCGTCCTCATTGCGACCGGTCGAGGTCAGTTGCCGCACGCGGCGGCCGGCCACTTCGAGGAGGAACAGCTGCAGAACCTTTGAGACCTCGCGGTGGAAGACAACCATGGCCCCGTCGGGTGACCACTCCGGCGCGTTCGAGCTTCCGGTCACCCCGTAATCAAAGGGCGCAAACAATTCTTGATCGGCACCATCATTGTCCATCACGTAGATCTGCGGCAGCCCGGCCCGCGTGGACACGAACGCGATGCGCCGACCGTCGGGAGCGTACGTAGGAGATAGGTTATCGGCGAAGCGTCCCACGGTCAAGCGCAGCGGGCAACACCAGTCGCCGACGTTGAAGGTGAAGATGTCGGTTCCCTCCTCGTTCGAGCGCGCGAATGCCAGGTTCTTCCCGTCGGGCGAGAAGACCGGGGTGATGTTCAGGTCGGCGGTGGTACCGGGAACCGTGGCCCGCTGTCCGGTCGCCAGCGTCAGCACGACCAGCGCTCCGCGTCCCGCATTGAACTGGGTGTAGACCATCTTGCTGCCATCGGGGGACCAGGCGGGGGAGAGGGCTTCCTCCGTCTCTCCTGTGAGCGGCTGGAGGTCCACCCCATCGCTGTCCACCCGATGGACTCGTTTGTTGGACACGAAGAGGATCCGGCTCGCCGCAATCCCGGGGGTCCCGGTGATCCACCGGACCACCTGGTCCGAGATCCGGTGCACCGCCATGCGAAAACCGGGCGCGTTCGGCGCGGGCAGGGTGAATTTCTCCTCCTGCCGCACCAGGGAGGCGGCCAGATCGTGTAACCGCACCGTCACGACCGGTTCGGGGCCCACCAGCTCGACCCCGTAGTCCGCACCGAACGCCCGGTAGAGACCATAGTTGGGGGTCGTGGACTGAGGGGTGACCCTGGCTCCACCGCCGGGCAGGGACAGGGTCGTCGCGACCGAATCACCGGGGGGGACGCTCACCACTTCGAAGCGATCGCTGTAGTCGAGGTCGCGGGCCAGGATGCTCTTCGCCGAATCGAGTCCCCGGGCGGGCAGCACCACGATTGACGGACGGATCCCCGGCTCGTACGTGAGCCCGATCCGTACGCCGCGGTCAACGGCCTTGGTGGTGTCCTGCGCCTGGGCCCGGTTTCCGGCCAGCAGGAGGGCGAGCAGAAGGAGCCTTCGGGTCACTGAGAACGGGGTTTGAAGTCAAAGGTCACTGGCAACACATCGGCCGGGTAGCCGTCTGGCAGGGCGCCGAAGGCCTTGGCATTACCCGCGGCCTCGATGGCGCCCTGGGCTCCGACATCGAACGGATAGCTTCCCGACCTCGAGATCAACCGGATGTCCTGCACGCTGCCGTCCCGGAGGATGAAGAAGCTGACCGTGGCGCTGAGGGCTCCCCCTCCCAGTGGACGAGCCCAGTTCCGGTAGACCTGGAGCATGATGTTCCGCAGATACTCCGGATACGGGAAGTCGAGGCCCGGCGTCTTCACAGTGACCGGATCGGAGCCGGTGCTCGGTGTCTCCCCCGGAGCGGGAGTAACCGGCGACGTCGCGCGCGGAGTCGGCTCACGCTTCGTGTCGGCCGCCTCCGGGGGCTTCGGCTTGGCCTTGGGTGGCGGTTTCGGCTTGGTCTTGGCAGGCGGTACTGGAGTCGGCGCCGGCTCCGGCGGGCGGTCCACCACAGCGGGGGCCGGCTTCGATCCGGGATCGGGTGCCGGCGCCGCGACCAGCTCGACGGCGTAGATGGGAGGCCCGCTTACGCTTGGCCTCACGGCGGTGATGATCAGCGCGGCCACGAACCCGTGGATCACGGTCGTCCCCAGGATCCCCGCCGCCATGCCGGGGGGGCGCTCACTTCTCAGCCGAACCGCTCTCACGGTCCGGTGACCTCCTCTTCTTCGGCGACCAGCCCCACATCCTTGAGGCCGGCCGCGCGGATCACCGCCAGCACCTGGACCACTTCACCGTAGGGCACCCGCTGGTCCGCCCGAAGGTAGATCCCGGTCGGCTTGCGCGCCGCGACCAGCGACCGGAAGGTGACGCGAAAATCGCTCAGGCTCACCCGGGTCTCGTCGATGAAGACCCTCCCCTCGCGATCCAGCGTGATCACCATTCCCTCCTTGGCGCTGAGTGGCTTGGCCTCCGCCCGGGGCAGCTGCACGTCCACCCCGCCCTGCATGATCGGCGCGGTGATCATGAAAATGATGAGTAGCACGAACGCCACGTCCACCAGACTGGTGACGTTGATATCGGCATTGAGGGGGAGCTCGCCGTGGCCGCGGAGCCCGCCACCCCCGAAGCCTCCCACCGCCATTTAGAGCAGGCCCTCCCGAGCCATGGTCCCCACCAGCTCGTTGGCGAAGCCTTCCAGCTCGCCGGCGAAGAGGCCCAGGCGGTTCACGAAGAGGTTGTAGGCGATCACGGCGGGAATCGCAGCGGCCAGACCCGCGACGGTGGTCACCAGGGCCTCCGCCACCCCGGGGGCCACGGCGGCGATGTTTCCGGAGCCCTTGGTCCCGATGCCGATAAACGCGTCCATCACGCCGAGCACGGTGCCGAGCAAACCCAGCAGCGGGCTCACCGAGCCGATGGTCGCCAGCCAGGCGATGAAGCGGGCCATGACGTCTCGCTCCGCCGCCACTTCCTTGTTCAAGACCATCTTCAGGGCTTCGAGCTGAGTCCCGGTCAAGGTGCTCCGCGTGGGGGCACCCTCGGGCCGCGGGGTCTTCGGATTGAGCTCGGTGAGGAAATTGAGCCCCTCGCGAAACAACCGGTTATAGGGCGAGGACGGCAGCCGCATCACGGCGTGATACGCGTCCTGGAGCCGCGTGGTGCGCTCCAATTCGGCGAAGAATCGGTTGGCCTGTCCGCGCAGCCGTCGGAATTGCCACCACTTGAGCACGATGATGAACCAGGAGAGGATCGAAAACAGAATGGTGACGCCCAGGACGACCTTCGTCTCCGGACTGGACCGCAGCACCAGCTCCCAGGAGGACGACGGCATCGCCCCACCGACCTGAAGCATCATTGCACGACTCCCGTGGCGAACGGGTTCAAGAGGGACCCTCTGGGCTGACCGACAGGGAAGATAACCACGCCGCCCTATTGCCAACCCCGGCGGACCAAAGAAAAAGGGGCGCCGAAGCGCCCCTGGTTATCAGTCGTTGATTGCGGGTGACCGCGACGGCGGCTCAGGACGGCAGCTTCGCCACCTGCCGAACGTTGGTCCCCATGGGAACGGCGGCGGTGTTGACCTGGGTCGCAATGACCGAGGCGGTGTGCTCGTTCACGTGCACCACCTGGAACATGGCCATGACCTGGGGCACCGCGTCCTGGCCTGCCCCCGCGACGCCGGGCGCGCGCTTGGCCTCGAAGAAGTCTCCCAGCGCGACGCCGTCCTTGGCACCCTTGTCGATGTAGACCACGTCATCGGGGCCGACCAGATCCTTGCGGTCCTTCTGGGCCACGATGCGTCCCTGCACACCGTCGGAGATCGGGACGGCGCGCACATTCCCGAACTCAGGGAACTTCTCGACGGGGAGAACGCCCTGGTTCGGGCGGATCGGGGCAAACTGCGCGATGACCTCCGCCACGGGACCGCTCTTATCGATTTCGATGACCCGAGCGAGCCCGGTAGGCTGAACGATGTTGCCCCACTTCTCCACGTCATTCCCCATCTCCACGACCAGCAGCGTGTCGCCCACTTGGTACTGGGCACCGCCGGGCGGAGCGACGAGGATCTTCGTGAACAACATCGCATTCCGACGGTCGTCGGCCCGGATTTCGATCGGCGTCACATACCCCACCAGGTGACCAAGGGGGAGGCGACGATTTTCGGTGAGCCATCCCGCGCTGTAGAACATGCTCTTGGTGAGCGGGCGGTAGCTGTCCCGGAAGGCCTGCCGGATATCGGTCCAATCCGGGTGCCCCATCGAATGCGGGAACAGGGACCCGGTATCGGCCGTTTCCTCGGTAGGAGGCGGCAGGTAGGGCGGCTCTTCCACCTGCTGAGCCACCTCTTCCGGCTGCTGCTCCTGCTCGGCCGGCGCGGCCGCCTCGGCAGGCGCGGGAGCGGCTTCCTGGGTGGGCGTCGCTGCGATGGCCGCGGCCCCCTCGGCGGGGGCGGGAGTTTCGGCCGGAGCCGGAGCCTGGGCGGCTGGCGCCGGCGCGGCGGGAACCGCCGAGACCTCCGGAGCGGTGCCGGACAGGCGAAGCACTTCACCGGGGTAGATCCAGTGGGGGTCCTCGACGACCAGGGTGTTCTGCCGGTAGATGTCCGGCCACAACAGCGGATCGCCCAGGTACTCCTTCGCCAGGCCCCAGAGGGTATCGCCGGGGCGCACGGTATGGGTCTCGGGCACGGCCGCCTGGGCTGCCACCACGACGGGAATCGCCGCGGCGAGCAGCCCCGCGACCAGCGAAGCAGTCTTAGAACGGAAGATCGTCGTCCTCGCCATCGAGTGCCTCCGGGAAGTCATCGAACCCCTCTTTACGGGTCGGCGAGCCGGCGACGGCGGTCGCCTTGGCCGGGCTCGACACATCGGTGCTCTCGCCCCCGCGACTGGAGAGCAGGATCACCTCACGCGCGATGATTTCGGTGCTGTAGCGGGTCTGCCCTTCTCGATCTTGCCAGGTCCGGTACTCAATCCGTCCTTCGACGTAGAGCCGGTCACCCTTCTTGGCGTACTTCTCGATGAAGTCCGCCAGGCCGGAACCCTTGTTGTTCCAGGCCACCACCCGATGCCATTCGGTCTTTTCCTGGCGCTCCCCGCTCTGGTTATTCCACTGACGACTGGTGGCCAGCGAAAACGTGGCCACGCGGGTCCCACTGCCGGTGCTACGGACCTCCGGATCGGCACCCAGATTCCCGATCAGGGTCGCTTTGTTGAGACTGCGGCTCACAGGGGCCTCCTATTCGGCTTTCGTGGGCCAGGATCCAGCGGACCCCGGCATAATATGGGACTCGCAAGTCCTTTTGTCAATCAAAGTTACGCGCGTCGTATCATTTTCCTTCTCAGGCTCCTACCGGACGCCGAAGGACCAGCGCATCTTCGGGAGGATTTCGGTAATACGACGCCCTGACTCCTACCGCCCGGAATCCGTTGGCCGTGTAGAGCCGCTGGGCCTCCCGGTTAGACTCTCGCACTTCGAGGAAGACCTCGCGCACTTTGCGAGCAAGAAACCAGGCCAACCCGGCCTCTAGCAAGGCGCTTCCAATACCTCCCCGGCGATACCGGGGCGCCACGGCCAAGTTGAGAATCTCACCCTCGTCGGCCACTTGCCGCCCGAACAAGTAGCCTAGCGGGACTCCCCCCCGCTCTGCCACCAGCCCAAACGACCCTGCCCCCTCGATGACCTGCCGGAACCCCTCCGCGCTCCAGGGATCGCCGAAGCAGGATCGTTCGATTTCGCTGAGCGCCGCGCTGTCAGCGGGGCGCGCGGGCCGGATCCGGTAGCTTGCGTCCATGAGCGGCTTCCCAGCGAGCCTGCGCTTCCGCCGGCCGGCCGTATTCTGGTTCCCAGAGCCCCGGGTCGGCCACCCGCCGAACCCCACCCTCGCGTCCCACGAGGCGCAGCAGGGCCCCGGCTCGAGGCGCCGCCTCTCGACCTTCCTGCCGGATGACCCCGGGCCACCGCGGCAGACGTTCGAGAAGCGATCCCGTCACCAGGGTCACCACTCGACCCGGCCTGGGATCCAATCTCTCCAGATCCTGGACGGGCAGCACCCGGGGAGGCACGACCGTCTCGAGCCGCGTGCGGGCGACGCGGAAGCCCCCGACGTACACCTCTCCCCGCAGGGCATCGGTGATCGCCCAAACCAGCTCCCCAGGGGCCTCGCCGGAGCCGGCTGCCATCACCATGAGCGAAGGAGCGGTCCAGAGCGGCAGCCCGCGGGTATGGGCCAGGGCCTTCGCGACCGAGGCCCCGACCCGGAGGCCGGTGAAGCTCCCCGGCCCATCCCCTACCACGACGCCTTCAAGCCCGTCCAGCGATCCGCCGACTTCCCGCAGGACCTCGTCGATCGCGGGAAGCAGCTCCGCCGCCTGCCGCCGGGCTCCGGGCATGGACCGTTCGGCAATCGCTCCGTCCGGCGATCCCGCGGCCACCGAGGCGAACTCGGTCGCGGTCTCGATCGCGAGAAACATCAGAGCCGTTCCAGCCCGCGCCGGGCCGGATCGGGGAGGTGGTGAAGCCGGAACCGGTGAGTAGAGGCAGGTACCCAGGAACCGGCCCGCTCGGGCCATTCGATCAGCAGCGCGTCGCCCTCGCGGAGGAGCGACTCCCAATCGAGGTCGCCCGCCTCGTCGGGCGAGCGAAGCCGATAGCAATCGAGGTGGAACACCGGCCCCCGCGCGCCTTGATAGCGATGCACCAGGGCGTAGGTCGGGCTCGAGGCCCCCTCGGCCACTCCGAGCCCGCGGGCGATCGCCTGAACGAAGGTCGTCTTCCCGGCGCCGAGGTCGCCCTCGAGCCGCAAGATTGAACCGGGTGCCAGGCTGCGCCCCAGTGCCTCCCCCTCCGCCCTGAGCTCCGCCTCCGAAAGGGGACGGATCACGCCCGTCGCCTGGTCCGGGCCGGGAGAGCTTCCCGGTGCACGTCGGGCGCCTGCATCGCACGAAGCTCGGTGATCTGGTCTCGGAGCAAGGCGGCCAGCTCGAACTCGAGGTTGGCCGCGGCCTCCTTCATCTGCCGCTCGAGTGCCTCGATGGCCTTGGCTCGCTGCGCCGGATTCCGCAGGTCACCCAGACCGGTGACGGCCTTGGGGGCCGGCCGTTCACTGCGAGCGTCGGCCACGCGGGTGGTGAGCCGCACCTGCTCGACCGATTTCACGATGGACGTGGGCGTGATCCCGTGGGCCTTGTTGTACTCGAGCTGGAGCTGGCGCCGGCGGGTCATCTCGGCCAGGGCGCGTTCCATGGAACCGGTCATCCGATCGGCGTAGAGAATCGCGTGTCCGTTCACATGGCGGGCCGCCCGGCCGACGGTCTGAATGAGGGAGCGGTCCGAACGCAGGAACCCCTCCTGATCCGCGTCCAGGATCGCCACCAGGGAGACTTCGGGCAGGTCCAGCCCCTCGCGGAGCAGGTTGATGCCGACCAGGACATCGAAATCACCGAGGCGGAGGCCTCGCAGGATCTCCATTCGCTCGATGGCGTCGATGTCGGAGTGGAGGTAACGAACCCGGACCCCCGTCTGCTGCAGGTAGTCGGTAAGGTCCTCGGCCATCCGTTTGGTCAGGGTGGTGACCAGGACCCGCTCGCGGCGCGCGGCGCGCTGGCGAATCTCGGCCAGGAGGTCGTCCACCTGCCCCCGTACCGGTCGGACCGCGACCTCCGGGTCGATCAGCCCGGTGGGCCGGATGATCTGTTCGACCACCTTTCCATTCGAGAGTCCGATCTCATAGTCCCCGGGCGTAGCGGAGACGGCGATCAGCTCCGGCACCAGGGTCATGAACTCGTCAAACCGGAGGGGGCGATTGTCGAGCGCCGAGGGAAGCCTGAACCCGTACTCGACCAGCGTCTGCTTGCGGGAGCGGTCTCCCTCGTACATGCCGGCGATCTGCGGCAGGGAGACGTGAGACTCGTCGACGACGACCAGATACTCGGGCGGGAAATAGTCGATGAGACAGGCGGGCCGCTCGCCGGGGCGCCGGCCGCTCAGGTGCCGCGAGTAATTCTCGACCCCGGCACAGGTCCCGATCTCGAGCAGCATCTCGACGTCGAAGTTAGTGCGCGACTCGAGCCGCTGAGCCTCGAGGAGCTTTCCCGCGGTGCGGAGCTCGGTGAGGCGCTCCCCGAGCTCGACCCGGATGGCGCGCACCGCTCGTTCGACGGTGGCTCGCTCGGTGACGAAGTGCTTGGCGGGATAGACCGCGCAGCGATCCAGGGTCTGCAGCACGTTTCCGGTCAGCGGATCGATTTTGCTGATCCGCTCGATGGTGTCACCCCAGAGCTCCACCCGCACCGCCTGCTCCGCGTAGGCGGGGAAGATATCGATGGTGTCGCCCCGCACCCGGAAAGTGCCCTGCTCGAAGCTGGTGTCGTTCCGGTCGTACTGGATGCGCACCAGGTCCGCGAGGATGCCGTCCCGCCCCGGGGTCTCCCCGACACTCGCGTTGAGCAGGAGCCGCCGGTACTCGACGGGATCGCCCAGGCCGTAGATGGCACTGACGGTGGCGACGATCACCACGTCCTCCCGCTCCATCAGGCTGGAGGTGGCGCGGAGCCGCAGACTCTCCAGGTCCTGGTTGATGGAGGCGTCTTTCTCGATGTAGAGATCGGTCGAGGGGACGTAGGCCTCGGGCTGGTAGTAGTCGTAGTAGGAGATGAAGTAGCCGACGGCGTCGTGGGGGAAGAACTGCCGGAACTCCCCGTAGAGCTGGGCCGCCAGGGTCTTGTTGTGCGAGATGACCAGGGTGGGCCGGCCCCACTCGGCGATGACGTTGGCGACGGTGTAGGTCTTGCCCGAGCCGGTCACCCCCAGCAGGGTCTGGTGCCGGTCCCCGCGTCGCAGGCCCTCCGTCAGCTGGCGGATGGCCTCGGGCTGATCACCCTCGGGGGGGAACGGGCGTTCGAGCTGGAAGGGCATGGCCGCGGGATGCTACCCGAGCGACGGGACGGGGTCGAGCGCTGCCCGGCCGCGCCGTTGCAGCGCGGAACGCGCCGGCCGCGCGCACCGTCCGCGCCCCCGCCACCACCCACCACGAAGAGAAGCCCCGCCGGTCGGAGGACCGGCGGGGGGCTTCCCTACAGGTGCGGGTGGCTCTCGTCTGCCAGGCGAACGGGCGGCTCCTCGGGGAAGCTGTCATTCGATGGCACGCATTGCGACCGTCGGAACCCGGTCCCGGAACG
>DATIWD010000084.1:0-2259 GCA_035519565.1 Gemmatimonadales bacterium
ATCAATCCGCTCCAGGTCTGGAAGGAGCTGAATGGCGTGCCGACCGACGTAGCGCCGACCGGAGCCACCGGAAAGGAGAACCCCTTCCTGGCCTCGTACCGCGCGGAATGGGCCCACTTCATCGCCTCGGTCCGGGGTGAGGCCAAGCCGCCTCGACTGGAGGAACAGGTGACGCTCCATCGCGTGCTCGACGCGATCTACCGCTCGGGCGACGAAGGCCGGGAAGTCACGGTGTGAAGGGCATTCCCCGCTTTTCCCGGAGAACCTGGGGCCTCTTGATCGCGGGAGCGTTGCTCTACTCGCTGGCCTACTCGCCGTTCAATCTCATCCTCCCCTCGTTCGTCGCCCTGGTGCCTCTCCTCTGGTTGCTAGAAGAAACGCTGGAGGCTCCCCGGCCGGGGGCGGCGGCGGCCCGGATCGGATTCTGGGCCGGCTTTCTGGCCAACCTCCTCCTGCTTCACTGGATGGTGGTGGCCCTCTGGCATTTCACGCCGCTTTCGGCCGCCGGGTATATCGCGACGGTGCTGGGCGAGGCGGGATTCTGGTCCTTGCTCAGCTGGGGAGTGGTCACCATCTGGAGTCGGTTGCCCCAGGTCCCCCGCTGGATTTCCTTCGCCGCGGCGTGGACCACCGTGGAGTGGATCATCGCGCATCTGGGCGATATCGCGTTCCCCTGGCTGGGGCTGGGCTTCTCGCTCACCGGGTATCCGCTGCTGGTCCAGTGGGCCGACCTGGGCGGAGCGCGGGGCGTGACCTTCTGGCTGGCGGCCGCGAACGTGATCCTGGCTCGGGGCCTGCTCCGCCCCCGCCAGCATCGAGTGGCCCTGGGCGCGCTGGCGGCCTCGATCGTCCTGGCCGCCGGCTACGGCGCCTGGCGAGAGCGGAGTCTTGCCGTGCGGCCGCTGGGAACCGTCGCCCTCATTCAGCCCAACATCGGCTTTCAGGAGAAGTGGGTACCAGGCGAGGGCGACCGGATCGTATCGGGGCTCTTCGACCAGACCCGCGCCATTCTCAAGACCTCGCGCGCCGACCTGGTGATCTGGCCCGAAGCCACCGTACCCGACTACTTCCTTCGGCGGAGGGATTGGGCCGATGCCATTACGGCACTATCCCGCGAGGTCCGCACGCCGATTTACCTCGGCGGACTCGATGCCAAGCCGGATTCAGCGCAGCACCGCTACGACATCTACAACGCCGCGTTCCTCTTCGACTCCACTGGTAACTGGGACCAGACTCCGATCTACCGCAAGCACTACCTGGTGCCCGTGGTCGAGCGGGTGCCGTTCGTTCCTCCACGCTGGCTCTCCGGTCTCCGCTTCTTCGGCGCCTTTGACCGGGGGACCGAGACGCCGATCTATCGGGTGGGGATGGGGCGCTTCGGGGCGATCATCTGCTACGAGTCGACCTTCGAGGATCTGCCGCGCCGGTATCGCGCCGAAGGGGCCGACTTCCTGATCAACATCACCAACGACAAGTGGTACGGCCTCACCACTGCGCCCGGCCAGCACGCGAGCCACCTGGTGATGCGCGCCATCGAGACCCGGATGGGGATCGCCCGCGCGGCCAACTCGGGGATCTCCGAGGTGGTGAGCCCGCTGGGGTACCCGAGCGGGCGTACCCATCTGGAGACCAGGACCTCGGTGATTCTCCGGGTGGACACCTCGGACGTGGTGCCGCTCTATGTCCGCTGGGGCGATTGGGTGGCGATGGTGAGCGCAATCCTGATGGCGATGCTCGGCGCGGCCGCCTGGCGCGCGCGAGCGGCCTAGTCCGGGACGCCGGCCAGATCGAACGACAGTTCCAGCGTTTCCCCCGGGGGCACGGCCGCCCACTGGGCGAAGACCCGGGCGCGGGTCGCGCGGATCTTGCTCAGCTGCTCGTCGGTGAGCACCGGCGGCTCATGCTCACGATCACCCTGGGCCACCAGGTGGGCCTGAGCGCCCTGGTTGAACTCCGCCGCGGTCCAGTAGACGCCACCGGCTCGTTCGGCATCGAGGAGTCCCACCACCAGCTCGACGGCGCCAGCCTCCCACGGGATCGGTCCCCGAGGATACGGCGCGCCGAAGTCGTCCAGGTCCCAACCCTCGGACACCAGCCCGTAGAACGCATGCGGGCGACCCAAGACCGTCTCGACGGCATAGTGGGTGAGATCGTGCCAGGGGAAGAAACGCCCCTTTGCGCCCTGGTTGCGCTGCCAGGTGGTAGTCCCGTCGCGCCGGACGCAGGTCAGGGCGGAGCCGCCATCGGTGGTCTTCTTGA
>DATIWD010000085.1:0-68704 GCA_035519565.1 Gemmatimonadales bacterium
CCGGTAGATCTCCTCGACGTAGGCCTCGGTGGCGTCGTTGGCGAAGTTGCAGGTCTTGGAGATGGCGCTGTCGTTGTACTCCTGGAAGGCCGCCTGCATCCGGATGTGCCACTCCGGCTTGATATGGTTGGCGGTCACGAAGACCCGGCGCCAGCGCTCCGGCACCTCGTCGAAGTTGATGTTCCCCGTTTCCGCGATCCGCCGCATCAGGTCCTCGGAGTACCAGCCCTCCTTCTGGGCCACGGCCACGAAGTCCTCGTTGACGTCCGGCATCAGGACGCCGGCCTGGTTCCGCATGAAGGCCACCGCGAACAACGGCTCGATCCCCGAGCTGCAGTTGGTGATGATCGAGATGGTCCCGGTGGGAGCCACGGTGGTCACGTTGCAGTTCCGGAGCCGGCGCATATGGCGGACCCGCTCGCCCTTGGCGTTCCGGGCGGCGGTGTTGTCCGGCCCCCAGATACTCCGCTCCCACTCGGGGAAGACGCCCCGCTGGAGCGCCAGCCGCTCCGATTCGACCTTGGCTTCCTCGTCCACGAACTTCTGGAGTTTCCGCCCCATCTCGACGCCTTCCTCGGAGTCGTAGGGGATCCCCAGCCGGACCAGGAGGTCGGCCAGGCCCATGACGCCGAGGCCGATCCGCCGGATCCGCTTGGAGAGGGCGTCGATCTCGGGGAGGGGATAGTTGTTGGCGTCGATCACGTTCTCGAGGAAGTGGGTCGAGAGGTGGATCACCTGGCGCAGGTGGTTCCAGTCGATCTCCCCGTCCTTGACGAAGATCCCCAGGTTGATCGAGCCCAGGTTGCAGACGTCGTAGGGGAGCAGGGGCTGCTCGCCGCAGGGGTTGGTGGCCTCGTAGCTCCCCAGGTGGGGGACCGGGTTGTAGCGATTGGCGGCGTCGATGAAGAAGACGCCGGGCTCCCCGGTCTTCCAGGCGCCGTGGACGATCTTCTGCCAGACCACCCGGGCCTGGAGCTGGCCCGTCACCTGGCCGGTCTTGGGGTGGATCAGGTCGTAGGGCTGGTCGGCCTCCACCGCGGCCATGAAGGCGTCGGTGACGGCGACCGAGATGTTGAAGTTGGTGATCCGGGTGATGTCATCCTTGCAGGTGATGAAGTCCAGGATGTCGGGGTGGTCGACCCGGAGGATCCCCATGTTGGCGCCCCGGCGGGTCCCTCCCTGCTTCACCACGTCGGTCGAGGCGTCGTACAGGCTCATGAAGGAGACCGGGCCCGAGGCCACCCCCATGGTGGAACGGACGATGTCGTTCTTGGGCCGGAGCCGCGAGAAGGAGAACCCGGTCCCCCCGCCCGACTGGTGGACCAGGGCCATGGCCCGGAGGGTGTCGTAGATCCCGCTCTTGCCGTTGGAGAGGGCATCCTCGATCGGGAGGACGAAGCAGGCCGAAAGCTGGCCCAGCGGCCGCCCGGCGTTCATCAGGGTGGGGGAGTTGGGCATGAACATCCGGTGGGCCATCATGCCGAAGAAGGCCTCCGCCAACTGCTCCACGGCCCCGGGGGACGCGCCGTACTTCCGGTCCGGCTCGGCGATGGTCTTGGCCACTCGCCAGAACAGGTCGGAGGGGGACTCGACCGGCTGGCCGGCCTCGTCCTTGATGAGGTAGCGCTTCTCCAGCACCGTGATGGCGTTGGACGACAACTGCAGTTCCCGCGAATTGGAAGCGGAGGCCATGAACCCTGTCCCCTGGCAGACTCGGGCTGAATACCGTGTTGCCGACGATTGTTATGGAAGATAACAGCAACTAGCGAAGCGGAGGACCAAGCTAAAACCGACGCGGTGTGGAACAAGGTGATGAAAATGCCGCGCAACCACGCGCAAAACTGGTTCCCACATCACAAAAATGTTTCAGATCCCGGCGAGCGCCGTCTCACCGCCTCGCTCGCTTGGTGAGCGCGGTCACATGAAGCGCGGGGAGCGGCCTGCCCCGACAGCCTTGCCTGCCAGCACCGGACCGGGCACAGTTCAGCAGTCCGATCGACCTCCAGCTCTCCGCTCGGGGAGCTCCTGTCTATAGAAAGCCAGCGACCCAGCCGGTCACGTTCCGGCGTCTTTGACCCCAACCCCCAGGGCCATGAGACCCCTTCCCCTCGTCCGCCGGTGCCTGCTGGCCCTCGCCTGCTCCCTGGCCGCATCCTCCGTCCAGGGACAGGAAGCCGAGATGACCAAGCAGGAATACTTCGGCTTCGTTCCGCTGAGCTACCCCCGGATCGTCCGCCAGACCGAGGCCGACAGCTTCTTTCAGCTCTACGGTGACCGGCAGGCCAAGGGGTACCGGGACGAGGTGCCCAAGGACGGGATCGATGACGAGCGGGGCCGTCTGCTCCAGGCCCTGGGTGTCCGGTTCGCACCCTACCTGATCCGGAATACCAGCAACGTCCCGATGGACCTGCAGAAGACCCAGCAGATCAGCGGTTACGGCACCCTGACCATCGACCGCTGGGACATCCACGCGGGGGCCAAGCTGACCGGGACCGAGACGGTGGACTTCATGAAGCTGGCCTCCGAGCCGTGCCCGGCCGGCGCCATCTCGCGGGACAGCCTGCTCAAGGTGATCCGGGGCGGCACCGGGATCGAGGACTGTCGAGTGCTCCAGCTGTTGCAGGAGTTCAATCCCAACCGACCCCTGAACGAGCGGTTCAACACCGCGGCGGTGCCGGCCGAAGAGGACCCCTTCTCGGTCCTCTACTGGAACTGGCCCGGGACGGGGCCCGACTCCTGGAAAAAGGCGTTCGAGAGCCCCGGCACCGGCCGGCTCCGGGACCAGTATCGGGACGCCATTTCGGTGTACGTGCATCCCTTCATTGCCGCGGTCTCGGTCACGGGCGATCCGGCGCCCCATTACGAATTCATCATGCAGTACTGGCTCTTCTATCCCTATAACGACGCGGGTAACAAGCACGAGGGCGACTGGGAGCACATCAACGTGGTGATCAGCCCCCGCTCCCAGGTCGCCAAGCCCCAGACGGCCGAGCAGGTCCGGGTGTTGCTGGCCCGGGCGCCGGAAGCCCTCGAGGCGGATGACCCGGTCGTGATCCGTCGCATCGACTACTACTTCCATGAGAACGTGATGCCGATGGACTTCGGCCGGCCCAACGCCTACGCCTCGAGAGAAGACTGGCGCAGGGAGTTCAACTCCCTGCCCAAGGAAAAGGTCGGGATGAAGGAGCTGGCCGCCATCATCCGGTTCCGGGCCTGGGCCGACCCGGGGGAGACGAGGGTCAACACCCACCCGATCGGCTACATCGGGGCGGACAGCAAGGGGCTGGACCTTTTCCTTTATTCGCCCGGGGCCCGGAACCAGAACGGCCACGGCACCTACCCCCTGGCGGGCCTGTTCGAAAACATCGGGCCGGCGGCGGCCGCGGAAGAGGTGAAGCACGAGTTCGACCATCAGGCCTATCTGACCGGCAAGTCGCCGTTGCCCGACTTCGTGGAGGCGTATGACACCCCGGAGCGGGTCAAGCTCCTGCCGGACTGGGAACGGGTGTACGAGAAGGTCTACCAGGATCCCGAGTACCGGCGGGAGTGGGCCTGGTTCGTGTTACCGGTTCGGTCGGGGTTCCCGGCTTCGAAATCGCCCTTTGCCGGGATCATCCGGCACGCGGAGACCGGCAACCTGGCCCCCTTCACGGTGAGCTACAACGGAGGGTGGAACCGGAACGGCGCTCAGGGAGGCTATCATCTCTACGATCCACATTTGCTCACGGGAATCATAACGGCCCAACCGCTGGATCAGGTGCAGAACAACCTGGGGTTCCTGAACGCCCCGATCGTGGCCTTCATCACGCTGCCTCCGATCGACCTGATCTACAAGGTCCTGCTGGTTCCGGTGCGACGGATCTTCGGCAAGTTCCCACACCAGTACTATCCCAAGGCCGAGCTGCCGGTCCGGGTCATTTCGATCGCGGGCGGAGCCATCTCGACGGGGATGAAGGACGACGCCTGGCCCGCCCTGCTATTGGGCAGCCCTCAACAGGATTCGATCCTCGCGCGATTCCTTCAGCTGGATACCGGGACCACCGGCTCCGGTCGAGCCTTCGCAGAGGACCCGGTCAGCTACGTCGTCCAGGCCAGCTTCTACCTCGGCAAGCACTGGGCGACGGACAATACGTTCCATACTTCCCGGAGTACGCTCGGTATCGACGTCGGGGTTCCCTCTCGTCCGGGCAACGACTTCAAGATCCGGGGCTCGCTCAAGCTCTACGAGCTGGCCGGCAGCATCCGGTACAGCATCTTCACCGGGGGCTTCCAGCCTTACGCCAAGGTAGGGTACGGGTGGAGCTGGTACCGGGTCGAGAACATCACCACTGATGGAGTCCCCCTGACCGATCCCAACGCACCCTGGATCCGGCAGCCGCATTTCTTCCCCGGCCGCAACCTCTGGCCCAACACGGTGCACTACGGGGCGGGAGTCGAGTTCTTCCTGTTGAGGAGCAACGCCCCGCTCCCCAAGGGAACGGACCTGAGCATCAAGGCCGAGTGGGCGGCGTATCACCACGACTTGGGGTTGTCGTTCCAGGACGCGGCCAAGTTCAATTTTCCCTCGCAGCCGGCGACGACGAGGCAGACGTTCAGTCTCCTTGGGGTAGTGAGTTTCTAGGGAAGGGCGAAATGGCATCGGGCATCAGGAATCAGGCATCAGGTACTCGGCACTCGGCACTCGGCACCAACTTCCACGTCGGGGCGGGCCCCTGTGCCCGCCCGAAGGTGGCGTAGGCACGAGAGAACGGGCATCGGGCATCGGGCATCGGGCAACAGGGAAGAGCCGCTTAGCCTCAGTCGATCACTCCCCCTCTCCACACCGTGGAGAGGGGGCGGGGGGGTGAGGCACAGGATCGGGAGAACGGGGGAACGGGGGGCAGGCATCGGGCACTCGGCACTCGGCACTCGGCGTGAGGAGATTGCTTCGTCGGCGCCGGCGGCGCCTCCTCGCAATGACAGGACGCTCAGAACTCAGAACCCAGAACTCAGAACCCACCGGCCTTGCCCCACCCCGAGCCGAATGGGATATTCGCCGATGCGGGATGCGAGCTCACTCCCAACCCCGGCCACCCATGATTGACGCGATCCGAAAGGCGCTCGGCGACAAAGCCGATCACTTCCTGGGCTTCAGCAATCCCAAGATTCCAAACGACCGCCTTCACCTTCCCGGGCCCGATTTCGTGGACCGGATCTTCGCCCCGTCGGACCGGACCAACCGGGTGCTGGCGAACCTCGAGCGAATCCATCGGCACGGACGGCTGGGCGGCACCGGCTACCTCTCCATTCTCCCGGTGGACCAGGGGATCGAACACTCGGCCGGTGCCAGTTTCGCCAAGAATCCCGACTACTTCGACCCCGAGAACATCGTCCGGCTGGCGCTCGAGGGCGGCTGTAACGCGGTGGCCACCACCTTCGGGGTGCTGGGACTCACCGCCCGCAAGTACGCCCACAAGATCCCCTTCCTGGTCAAGATCAATCACAACGAGCTGCTCACCTATCCCAACAGGTTCGACCAGATCCTGTTCGGGACGGTGGCCGAAGCGCACGACATGGGGGCCGCGGCGGTGGGGGCCACGATCTACTTCGGCTCCGAGGAAAGCGGGCGGCAGATCGTGGAGATCGCGCAGGCCTTCGCCCGGGCTCACGAGCTGGGGATGGCGACGGTGCTCTGGTGCTACATGCGGAACAGCGCCTTCAAGAAGGACAAGGACTACCACGTCGCAGCCGACCTGACCGGCCAGGCCAATCACCTGGGGGTCACCATCCAGGCCGACATCATCAAGCAGAAGCTCCCCGAGAACACCGGCGGCTTCAAGGCGCTGGGGGCGGAGTCGCCCTACGGCAAGACCGACGAGCGGATGTACACCGAGCTCTCGAGCGACCACCCGATCGACCTCTGCCGCTACCAGGTGGCGAACTGCTATATGGGTCGGATCGGCCTGGTCAACAGCGGCGGCGCCTCAGGCAAGAACGACCTGGCCGAGGCGGTGATGACGGCGGTGATCAACAAGCGGGCCGGCGGGATGGGGCTGATCTCGGGCCGGAAGGCGTTTCAGAAGCCGCGGAAAGACGGGATCGCGCTGCTGAACGCGATACAGGATGTGTATCTCTGCAAGGAAGTCACAGTGGCGTGAGACTGAGGGGGTTCTGGGTTCTGGGTTCTGAGTTCTGGGTTCCGAGTTGCTGTCATTCCGAGCGAAGCGAGGAATCTCGGGGTACGGTACGCCCTATGAGTTCGAGACCGGGGGCCCTTGAGATTCCTCGGGCTTCGCCCTCGGAATGACAGCCTGACGCCTAACGCCTAACGCCTGATGCCCGATTCCTGATGCCCGATGCCTATTCCGCCACCCCCCACTCCCCCGCCCGGTGCCGCTTCGCCAGCTCCACGTAGTGGGTCCAGGTCGAAGTAATCCGGTTCGCCAGATCCGCATCCACGCGCCGCACGATCTTTCCCGGCACGCCGATCACCAGGGACTGGGGCGGGATCTCCATCCCTTCCGGTAGTACCGCGCCCGCCGCGATCACGCTGCCGGTTCCGACGTGGACCCCGTTGAGCAGAATGCTCCCCATCCCGATCAGGCAGTCGTCCTCGATGGTGCAGCCGTGAATGATAGCGCGGTGCCCCACTCCCACCCGCTCGCCCACGGTACAGGGAATTCCCTCGTCCACGTGCACGACGGTCCCGTCCTGAAGATTGGAGCGGGCCCCGATCCTG
This sequence comes from Gemmatimonadales bacterium, assembly GCA_035519565.1. Lineage (GTDB taxonomy): Bacteria > Gemmatimonadota > Gemmatimonadetes > Gemmatimonadales > GWC2-71-9 > DATIWD01. The sequence continues at coordinate 6,719 of DATIWD010000085.1, forward strand.
ATGGGCGCCATGTCGCCGCGGAGAACGGCAGTGTACCAGACACTCGACTCGGCACCGAGGGTGACGTCGCCGATGACGATGGAGGAAGGTGCGATGAAGGCGGTGGGATGAATTGTTGGCATAGGACTGAGGACTGAGGACTGAGTCAGGGTCTCGAGTCGCAAGTCGCAAGTCACAGGTCTCAAGTCAGCGATCGCGACTTGCAGCTTGTGACTTGCGACAGTAGAGCTTGCCGATCACCTATCCGGTTGAATGACCATCTGCGTCCAGCCGTCGATCGCCCCGCCGTCCTTCTTGGCCGGGGTCCACTGCATTTGCTCGACGAAATTGCGAGCCAGCTTCTCGAAGTTGGCGTCATTGGAGGGCACGCGGGAGATCACCTTCGCGGTCCGGCCGTCCACCGACACCTTGACGATGTAGACCGAGGCGCTGGGAGTGCCTTCGAAACCGGCTGGAAGCGTGACGCGGGTTCCACCCAGCGGGCGGGGCGGCTCGTCGTAGCAGGCTCGACCGAACCGGTTGGCCGGGCCGGGGACTTCGCAGGCAACTGCGGCGGTACCCCGCCGCTCGCGAGGCCGCAGCGCCTGACCGATCCGGACCAGGTCGGGAGTCACCACCAGCTCCTGGTTGGTGATGATGATGATGGTGTCCTTGTAGAAGTCGTAGCCGGGCGCCACGATCGCCAGCTCGTGACTGCCGGTCCCCAGCTTGATCTGGGTCTCCAGCATGGTCTTGGTGTCGACCATCACGCTGGATCCCTGAGGGAGACCAGTCACCCGTAAAGTGCCGCTATCCTTCGGCGGCGGCGGCGGCGCCGTAGACGCCGTATCGTGACGAGGCGGCGAGACAGGCGCTACGGCCACGGGGGTCGGCACGGGGGCCGATCCCGACACCGAGTCCTTCTTTGCCGCCGAGGTGGTGTCCTTTACGCTGTCCGCCTTGACCGTCGTGTCCGCCCCGACCTTGTGCGTGCTGTCCGCCACCGCGCCGATGAGCCCCGCGCGCTTGGCCGCGTAGACCCCACCTGCCCCGCCAGCGATCAGGAGCAGCGCCAGCACCCAGAGCCCGGTGCTCCGCTTCTCGCTCTCCTGACGCGCCGCCGATCGGCGCCCCACCGGCCGGCGCGACTGCGCCTCCATGCCCTCGCCCGCGATGGCCTGGGCCTGGAGCGAGGGGATCGGCGTGGTCGGTTGAGTGGTGAGGCTCACCCGGTCCATGCCGGAGCGGGCCTGGCCGGCCACCAACGGCTGCCCCTCGAGGGCCCGGATCAGCTCGTCGGCGTCCTGGAACCGGTCGTTGGGGTCCTTCATGATCATCCGCTTGATGATCTCGAAGGTCCGCCGCTCCTCCGGACTCGCCAGCGATGGGGTTGGAATCGGCTCCATGATGTGCTTGTAGCCGATCGAGAAGCTGTCCTCCCCGTCGTAGGGCACCTCGCCTACCAGGCACTGATAGGCGACGATCCCCAGGCTGTAGATGTCGCTCCGGCCGTCGATCGGCTGGGCCCGGGCCTGTTCGGGACTCATGTAGTGCGGCGTCCCGATCGACATCCCGGTCCCGGTCAGCTTCTGTCCGCTGGCGGCCTTGGCGATCCCGAAGTCGGCCACCACACTCTGGCCGAATTCGTCGAACATGATGTTGTCGGGTTTGATGTCCCGGTGCACTACGCCCCGCTTGGCCGCGTAGCCCAGCGCGTTACCCGCCTCGATCAGGAGCCGGCGAATCTCCGGTACGCTGAGCCGCTTCCGCTCCTGGAGCACTTTGGAGAGGGAAGGCCCGCGCAGGAGCTTCATCACGAAGTAGATGACGCGGCCCGATTTGCCGACCCGATAGATGGGGATGATGTTGGGATGCTCGAGCTGGGCCGCGGTCCGCGCCTCTCGCTGGAAGCGCTCCACGAACTCGGCGTCGAAGGCGAGGGAGAACGGCAGAACCTTGAGGGCGACTTCCCGCTCCAGGTGGCGGTCGCGGGCCCGGAATACGATCGCCATTCCGCCCCGACCCAGCTCCTCGAGGATCTCGTACTCCGAATCGAGGGCCTCGTTGACGATGTCCCGCTCGGTCAGCTCGCCGCTGGTGATCCCCTGAATGGGTGAGGTGCCCCGGAGATCGAGGCCACAGTTGGAACAGTATTGAGTGCTGGCTGGGACTTCGGTGCCGCAGCGGGAGCAAAACATGCCGAAACTAAAACAATCGGAGCGCGGGGAGGAAGGTGGGTGGAGGGTGGGAGCCAGGAGCTGGAAGTCGGGAGTGGTGAGGGACCAGGGACCGGGGACCAGGGACCAGGTCTACCTCAATCGGCACTCGGCAATCGGCACTCGGCAATCGGCACTCGGCAATCGGCACTCGGCAATCGTTACTCCCCCATTTCCCAATTCCTGCGTTCCCCCACCTCCCAATCGGCACTCGGCACTCGCCAATCGCTCCTACTCCTTCCCGGCCGCCACCGCCTTCAAGAACGCCTCCACCCCATCGAACACCCCCTGCGCGTACTTCTTCTGCCCCTCCGGGGAGGCCAGGGCGGCCTCCTGCTCGGGAATCGACATGAAGAGCCCCTCGCAGAGCACCGCCGGCATCCAGGTGGGCCGGACCAGCGCCAGATCCCCTCGGCCCACGCCGAGGTCCCGGATACCCAGCGATCGCTTGAGGCCATCCAGGACGGCGCGGGCCAGCGGCAGGCTGCGCGGGTGGTTGTAGAACACACTGGTCCCGTTGTTGCTCCAGGGGTTGACCCCATCGGGCAGCGCGTTGTTATGGATCGAGATCAGGAGCTCGGCGTTGATGCTGTCGGCCAGATTGGTCCGGGGGAGCAGGTCCACCGACGAATCACTGACCCGGGTCATGGTGACCTTGGCTCCAGCTGCCGTCAGCAGGCGTTCCAGCTCGAGGCCCACGGCGAGATTTGCGTTCGCTTCCCGGACGCCGGTGGGACCGGTGGCGCCGAGCGGCGGATGCCCGGGATCCACCACGATCGAGCGCCCGGCCAGCGGGTGCCCCTCATCCAGCTTGGGCGGACGCCGGATCTCGAGGATCAGGTCGTTTCGATCCCAGCGGGTGCGGTAGCCCCAGACCGGGCCGTTGAGATCGAAGTCGAAGACCACTTCGTCGGTCGCGGCCTGTCGCCAGGACATGAGACCGACGTAGGGGTCGGTGGCGCCGTAGCGGAGCCAGTTCACGTCTCCCACCGCGCTGTAGATCCGGAGCGAGAGCGAGTGGCGCCCTTCGGTCACCAGGAAGGGCACGCGCTGACTCAGCGGAATCCGGAACGACAGCCGATCGGCCCTCGGGGTCAGCGTCGAGGAGCCGACGGTGGCGCGAAGTCCAGGCAATCCCCGGGCGAGCGGCTGCGCATCGGCGGCGGGGATCCAGGCGTCCACCTGGCGCGAAAGCCGGAGCCTCAGGTCGTCTCCCAGACGGCCGCTCACGGTTCCCCGGGTACCCGTGGGGAAGAACCAGTGATAGGTGGCGCCGGGCCGTGCGCGCCCCGGGCTCAACTTGTCGGTGGTCCCGGTGCGGGCGGTGTCGTCGTCCAGCTCGGTCAGGATCGGGAGAGTGTCGAGCAGCGCCAGCTGCACCGGCCAGGCGAATCGCACCGTGTCCAAACCGAGGATCGCCTCGATCACCGGGGTGTTGAGGGTATCGCGCGGAAGTCCACCGCGCCCCCGGCGGCGACAGGAGGAGGCCGGGGTCGCAGTCGGCGCCGGGCAGGTCGTGTCGTTGGGGACTCGCCCGATGACCGGTCCCGGGTCGGGGCCCAGCGGGATGCCGCGAATCACCCCGGCGTAGCGGTCGCCGCGCGCAGGCTGGATCAGGTTCAGGGTGTCGCGATCGAAGGCCCGGATCCCCCAGAGCACCGAGTCGGGTCGAACATCGGCGACCAGTGGGACCAGCATTCCTCCGGGGAGCCGAATCCGGACTTCGGCTCCAGGCGCGGCGCGCACCGAGATGGGGAGATACTCGTCGCGCGGCCACCAGACCTTGCCGCGGGGAACTACCGAGGTGGAATCGATCCAGAGCGGGACCGCGGGTGGAACGAATCGCCAGACCCGGCGCGCCGTATAGACCAGCGTGGCGGAGTCGGTGGCGGTCCGGGCCACCAGCTCGAAGCGCATCACGCTGTCGGGCGGAATCGCCATCCACGCCAGCCAGGCGCCATTGGGGGCAACCGGCACCGGGATGCCATTGATGCTCAGCGTCGCGTCCCCGGTGCCCACCGATCCGAAGAGAAAGCTGGAGTCCCGCGCCTCCACCCGGTCATCGGCCGAGGGATAGACGACCTTGATGGCGAGGGGACCGTGGACGGGCGGGATGGGGGGAAGGAGAGAATGGGCGGTCGAGGCGGACGGAGCGGTCGAGGCGGGCTGGGCGGTCGGGGCGGCGGTCGAGGCGGGCGTGGCCGCTGAAGGAGTCGTGGAGTGCGCGGGGGCGCAGGCTGCCAAAGCCACGACCAGGAGGACCGGATCCCGAACCATGCGCACAAGGTACATTGGGACTAGGACTTACGCCAAAGAGAATGTTGACGCCTTCGGTCGCCGCTCCTAGATTTTTTCGAGCCTTTCCCACCCGATGGTGGACCCAGCAGCGCGAGGCAGAGCCGCATGACTTCGAGGTCTCCTGATCCGCCCCGCGACCCCGCCGGCGTCCTCGGTACTCGTGCGCAGTCTCCTATCGGTACACCCGCGATTCTCAAGTGCCCCAGCTGCGGCGCTTCGGTCCAGCCCGAGCTGCCGTTCTGCGGCAGCTGCGGGGGAAGGATTACCTCGGTGACCAACGCCCTCGCGTGTCCCAACTGCGGCCGGCTGAGCGATCCCACCAACGTGTTCTGTCCGGCTTGCGGCACCGCTCTCGGCCCCGGCGCTCGGCCGGCGCCGCAGGCGGCGCCACCGGTAGGGACCAAGCCGTCCGAGCGAACCGCTTCCCTGCTCCTGCTCGACCGTGCGTTCAAGGTGACCAACAAGTATCCGCTCCACGGGGTGCTGACCACGGTGGGCCGCCAGGGGGCCGACATCAATTTCCCGGATGACGCGTACCTCTCGCCGGTCCACGCGCAGTTCGTGATGATGGACGGGATCCTCTCGGTGCGGGACCTGGGCAGCCGCAACGGCACCTGGGTCTACCTCGACCAGCCTCACCGCCTCGTGGATGGCGATCAGATCCTGATCGGAAGCCAGGTGCTCCGCTACAAGCGTCTCGGCTACCCGGGCCCGCGTCCTCCCGAGCAGGATCAGACCCGCCGGCTGGGGAGTCTCACGCCCAGCGCGGACATCGCCAACCTGGCGCAGATCCGGGCCGACGGGAGTGCCCGGGACATCGTCCACCTCTCGCCGGGTCGCAGCCTCAAGCTGGGCCGCGAGCAGGGGGAGTGGCAGTTCCCCTATGACGCGTCGATGAGCGGCATGCACGCCCACATCCGGAGCGAGGATGCGGACTTCGTCCTCTCCGATGCGGGAAGCCGCAACGGGGTCGCGGTGGCGGTGCGCGGGGAGCGCCAGCTGCAGCACGACACCCGGCTGCTGGTGGGCGACCAGCTGCTCCGCGTGGAGATGTCGTGAAGGTCTGCACCGTCTGCGGCGTCGAATACCCCGACGACGTTCTCTTCTGCCAACGGGACGGCACGCCTCTCCGCTCAGCGGATCCCACCAAGGATCTGGTCGGCACCGTCATCGCCGATCGCTACCACATTCAGAAAAAGCTGGGCGAAGGCGGGATGGGGCAGGTCTATCTCGCCGAGCACGTGAAGATGGGGCGGCGCTGCGCCATCAAGATCATGAGCGCCGGGATGATCAACGACCCCGACGCGGTCTCCCGCTTCAACCGGGAGGCGGCCAATGCCAGCCGGATCAGCCATCCCAACGTCTGCGCCATCTACGATTTCGGTGAGACCAAGGACGGCCTGATCTACCTGGCCATGGAGTTCATCGAGGGGCGGAGCCTCTCGGACCTCCTGCACGAGACGGGACCGCTGGCGGTGCCGCGCGCCGCCCGGATCCTGACCCAGTGCGCCGACGCGCTCCAGGCCGCCCACGAGCTGGGGATCGTCCATCGCGATCTCAAGCCCGACAACATCATGGTGATCACCTCGCGAGCCAAGGACACCGTCAAGGTGGTGGACTTCGGGATTGCCAAGGCCACCGGCGCCGACACCGGCGGCCAGAAAGTGACCCGCACCGGCCTGGTGGTGGGAACCCCGGAGTACATGAGCCCCGAGCAGCTGTCGGGAGATCAGCTCGATGGCCGGAGTGATCAGTACTCGCTGGCCCTCGTCTTCTACCGGATGATCACCGGTTCCCTGCCCTTCAAGGCCGACAGCGCGCAGGAGACGATGGTCAAGCGGCTGACCGACGACCCGGCCCCGCTGATCCAGACCAAGCCGGACGGCCATTTCCCCTCGGGGCTCCAGGCGATCATGGACAAGGCGCTGGCCCGCTGGCCTACCGACCGGTTCGCCTCCGCAGGCGAATTCGCCAAGGACGTGGCCAACGTCACGGCGGGAATGACCGCTTCGGTGGATACTGAAGGGGCGACCCAGATGGTCAGAGTCGGCGGCGATGTGAAGGGCCAGGTCCCGGCGACCCGGGTCGATCCCTCCGTGCCACGGTCGCGTCCAACGCAACAGCCGACCACGCCGGCCCGCGCGGCGCCGGCGGTATCGGTGAGCGGAACCAGCAAGGCCAGGCGGGGCTTCCCGGTTCTCCCGGTGGCGGCGGGTGCGGTGCTGCTGGCGCTGGGTGGGGGCGCCTACGCGGCGCGTGGGATGCTGTTCGGGCCTTCCTCGGGGCGGACTACGCTGGCGGCGGGCGGTACCACCGAGAGCACGACGACCAAACCGCCTGAGGGCGGGGGCAGCATCGACACCACGAAACATGTCGTGGCCACGGGGGGAGGCGGCCGCACCGACACGACGTCCACTCACGTCGTGAAGCCGCCGCCGCAACCGCCGAAGAAGGACACGACCGCCACCCATCCCGCCGGCGGCACGACGACCCGGCCCGTCGAGCCGGACACGATCGCCTTGCGGGCAGAGCTGGACGGGATCTTCGATGACATCGCGGTCGAAGGGAAGCGGGCCGCTGCCCGGCACCGGGCCGAACAGATCTTCGGCATGAACAAGCTGCCGGTCGGTTTGAAGGCGGAAGCGGCGCAACTGGTGGGTCAAGGCTATCTGGAAGAAGGGCAGTACCCCCAGGCCCGCGACTGGTACGGCCGCGCGCTGGCGCTGCAGCCGAAGGCGTCGTGGCAGAGCATCTACGACAAGATCCCTCACTGAGGCCACCGTGGCGCAACGCTCCGTGAAGGTGTCCGTCTTCGGCAAGACCGATCTGGGCCGCACTCGCGAGCACAACGAGGACTCGTTCCTCGTGGCCGACCTGACCACCCGGAACGCCAGCCTCCAGGCCGCGGTGCGGGATCACGTGGTCGGCGAGCGAGGCACGCTGTTCATGGTGGCGGACGGAATGGGTGGCGCCGCGGCGGGAGAGCTGGCCAGCGACATGGCCACCGAGATCATCCTCAGTCACCTGACGACGGTCTGGGTGGAAGACACCGAGGTCACGGCCCAGAAGTTCGCCTACCGGATGAAAGAGGGGGTCGAGCTCGCCAACAACCGGATCAACCAGTACGCGAAGGAACATCCCGAGGTGCGCGGCATGGGCACCACGGCCACGGTGGCCGGCGTGTTCGGGAACCGGCTCTACCTGGCGCAGGTGGGAGACAGTCGCGGCTATCTGATCCGCCGCGGGCAGGCGATCCAGATCACCAAAGACCAGTCGCTGATGCAGCGACTGGTCGAAGCGGGCGAGCTGACCGAGGAAGAGGCCGAGCAGAGCGAGCGGCGCAACATCATCCTCCAGGCCCTGGGCCCCGATCCCCGGGTCAAGGTGGATCTCACCTATCAGCCGCTCAGCCGCGGCGACGTGCTGGTGCTCTGCTCCGACGGACTCTCGGGCCAGGTGAAGAAGGAGGAGATCGCCGAGCAGCTGGCCAGAACGCCCGACCTGTCCCAGCTCTGCAGCGCGCTGATCGACCTGGCCAACCAGCGCGGCGGACCCGACAACATCACGGTGGTGGCGGCCCGGTTCGAGGGCGACGCCCTTCCCCTCCCCGATGACAAGAGCGAAGTCGGCCACCTGGTCTATCCCCTGAACGAAGGAGAGAGCACGACCGAGCCGGTCCCGGTCTACACCGGCAGTCCCGCGCCGGTCCCGATCGGGCAGACCCGCCGGATGTGGATCCTGGTGGCGGCCCTGCTGGCGCTCGCCGCGGTGCTCTATCTGGTGACGCAGACGTGAGCGCCGTTCCCACGGCGGTTTCTCCCACCTCGCGCCCATGAAGGCGCAGTTCACGTTCCTGAGCGGCACCCGCGCCGGCCAGATCGACGTTTTCGGCCAGCCCTTCATCACGATCGGCCGCCATCCCCTCTGTGAGCTGAAGCTCGATCCCGACAAGGATCTCGACGTCTCCAGCCGTCATGCGTCGGTGATGCTCCAGAACGGCGTCTTCGTCCTCAAGGACCTCGACAGCACCAACGGCACGTTCGTCAACGGCGTCCGGCTCCGCGAGGCCCACATGCTCGCCGACAAGGACGTGATCCAGCTGGGCGCCAACGGGCCTCGACTCCAGTTCACGTTGCTGCGCGGCAGTGGCGAAGCACCGGGCTCACCCGCGGGCGAGGCACCGGGCACCGCGCTCTTCCCTTCGGCGCCGGCACGCAAATCACCAGACGCCGCCAATCCGCCGCCCCCGCGCGCGACCTCCGGCAGCAAGCGCCCGCCCGGAGCCGACAAAGAGCCACCCAAGCCCAGCGCCCCGGCGAGAGCGGGACGCGAGAAGCGCGGTCAGACCACCCAGATCCGGGCCGAGGTGAACCGGCAGACGGCCCACCTGCGCCGGACCACGCTGGGACTGTTCGCACTGCTCCTGGTGGTGAGCGGCGCCTACCTCTGGCAAAGCCTCGCCAGCCGCCGCGCGCTGGACGAGCAGCGGCGGCAGCTGCTGGGTCAGGTCGACAGCCTGATGCGGCAGATCGATGCGATGTCGGCCAGCCAATCGGAGCTGCGGGCCGCGCTCGATTCGGCCAAGGCCACCACCACCCGACTCCGCCACGAGCTGGACCAGGGCAACCAGAGCTCGGCCCAGCTCGAGGAGATCAAGCATCAACTGGCGGCGGCGATGCAGCGCCAGCGGAACATTTCGCAGGCTGCACTGCTGGATGCCAAGGCGATCGCCTCGGGCAATGAGGACGCGATCGCGCTGGTATTCGCGCAGTTCAAGGACGGCCGCACCTTCACGGGAACGGCCTTCGCGGTGAAGAGCGATCCCAATGGCGGGGTGCTGCTCACCAACCGCCACGTGGTGACCGACTCCGCCGGCAATCCGGCCGACCGGCTCGGGATCGTCTTCAACGGGTCCAACCAGAACTTCAAGGCCGACATCGCCAGCATGCATTCCAGCGAAGACGTAGCGCTCCTCCGGGTCTCGGTACATCGTGGGGTGCCGGTGGTGAAGGGATTGGCGGGAGATAAGGGCGGCGTGGTGGTGGGCGACCCGGTGGCGGTGCTTGGCTTTCCGCTGGGTCTCGACCTCCCCCAGGGCAAGGAGTGGCACACCCTCGGCGTTTCGGCTACCCTCACGCTGGGCACCGTCTCCCGGGTGCTGCCCGAAGTAGTGCAGCTCGACAGCTATGGAGCCCAGGGCGCCAGCGGCAGCCCCATCTTCAACAAGGATGGCCTGGTGGTAGCTATCCTCTATGGCGGCGAGAAGAGCAGCAACGGCCGGATCGTGTATGGCGTTCCGATCAGGTTTGGGCAGGAGCTGTTGCAGAAGTAGTCCTGAGTGCTGAGTCCTGGGTCCTGAGTCCCCCAGCCCCACTCAGGACTCAGGACTGTCTCGACGGTCAGGGCGGCAGGCGATTTAGAACTCAGAACCCAGAACTCCGAACCACCCAGTACTCAACACCCAGCACTCAGTACTTCTCTCGGAGGCCGCATTGCCCGGACCAGCGCCCCATACCGCTGAAGAAGCCTCCCAACGGGAGTTACTCTGGGCCAGCGCCCGTTTGCTGGCCATGCTCCTGGCTCTGGCATTCGTGCTGGTGCCGCTGCTTCGCGATCTCCCCTTGGGCGAAACCACCAAGACGGGACTCCTGGCCTGGCTTCTGGTCGCCCTGGGCCTTTACTGGCTTTACGCCGGCCTGGGCTACCAGTCATTGCTCCTGATCCAGCTCCTGCTGTTCTCTTGCGCCGCAGTCCTGCTTACCACCAAGGCGATGCTGGTGCTGGTGGGGATCAACGCGCTGAGCATCCTGCGCCGCACAGCCCGGGATCTCATTCTGATCGGGGCCACTCTGGCCGCGGTGAACCTGGGATCGATGCTGGTGGCGCTCTGGCGCCATCGCAGAACCGCGGCTCCGCCCGGGAAAAACCCGCCACCGTCCTAGAATCTGGCTCAGCCGCTCCGTCTCTCCGCGGCCGCGAGCGCTCCTCGACCCGATCGGAATGCCGACCTGAGAAGTCGTAGGCCGAAGTGCGCCTTATCTTGCCCGCAAGCCCTCCGCGGCATGAAGACTCCTTAATCCATCATTCCAAATCCTTTTACTTACCGTCCCTACGGTTGGGGGTAACCAGAGCCACTCTCCCCTGGGAGGCAACTCTGCAGCGAGTGCATACCAGAGCCATGAGCCAGGCGTTGCTTTCCTCGTTCCCACAATCACCGGGGGGACCGAGTGACGGTGACGGCCCCGGCCTCCGGAACCCTCTCGTCCACCGATTCTTATGAGCGATTTCGATCGGAGGAGCTTTCTCAAGAAGCTCGGGGCCCTGTCCGCGGCCACCGCCGCGACCAGCGTCGCCGAGGGGATGGTGGTCCCGGCTGATGCGCTCCAGCCTCCCGAACGCCAACCCGCGGTCACCTGGAAGAAGGCGCCCTGCCGCCTGTGTGGCGTCGGGTGCGGGCTCCTGATCGGCCTCGAGAACGGACGGGCGGTGGCCGTGAAGGGAGATCCCGATTCGCCGGTGAGTAAGGGATTGGCCTGCGCCAAGGGCTACTACTCCGTGCAAGCGCTCTACGGAGCGGACCGGATCAAGCGGGCCATGGTTCGCGAGAATGGCAAACTGACGGAGGTGCCGCTCAGCAAGGCGCTCGATCTGGTCGCCGAACGCCTCAAGGAGACCGCCGAGAAGCATGGGAAGGACAGCGTGGCCCTCTACGGCTCCGCCCAGTGGACCATCCCGGATGCCTATCTCGCCGCCAAGCTCTTCAAGGGTGGCCTGGGGACCAACAACGTCGAGACCAGCTCGCGCTTGTACGCGGCCTCCGCCATGGCCGGCCTGCAAACCACCTTTGGTCTGGACGGGGCGATCGGCTGCTACGAGGACATCGACCACGCCGACGTGTTCGTGCTGTGGGACATCAATCTGGCCGAGACCGACCCGGTGCTCTTTTCCCGGATGTTGGAGCGGAGACGGGTCGATCCCGCTGTCCGGATCATCGACCTGGCTCCCCGTCTGAGTCGCACCAGTTATGCGGCGGACCATTCGCTGCTCCATGTGCCTCACGCCGCTCTGGCCATCGCCCAGGGGATCTGCAACGAGATCGTGGCCCGGAAATGGGTCCAACGCGACTTCGTCGCCAACCATGTCGCGTTCAGACGGGGGAAGACCGGTCTCGGCAACGGGATCGACGCCGACGCCCTGCTGGCCGACGAGGGTACCCAGGCCAGCTGGGACGACTTCGTGAAATTCATCTCGGCCTACGAGCCGGAGCGGGTCCAGCAGATCTCCGGTCTCTCCGCCGAAAGCATTCGCTGGCTGGCCTCCCTCTATGGTGATCCCCTCCGCAAGGTGATGTCGGTCTGGGGCCGCAATGTGAACCAGGACGTGCGCGGCACCTGGACGAACAATGTGCTCTACAACATCCACCTCCTGGTCGGCAAGGTCGCTTCGCCCGGGAACAGTCCCTTCTGCACCACCGGACAACCCAGCGGCGGCTGCGCCGTGCACGACGCGGGCAGTTTAGCGCACACCCTCCCGGCGGGCGTGGTCCAGGACGGGGGGGATCGCGGTTACGCCGCCGGCATCTGGGAAGTTCCGGCGGCCAAGATCGACCCCCGGCCGGGCGCTCCCCTGCTCTCGATGTTCCGGCAGCTGGAGCGGGGGGACCTCCGGTTTCTCTGGATCCTGGCCACCGATCCGATGCTCAGCCTGCCCAACCTGGATCGCTATCGCAAGGCCGCGAGCAAGGGCGATCACTTCATCGTGGTCTCCGAGGCCTACCCGACGCCAACCACCGATGCGGCGGATGTGGTGCTTCCGACCGCGATCTGGCTGGAGCGCGAGGGGATCTACGGGAACGCCGAGCGCCGCCTGCAGCATTTCGACCAGATCGTCGCTCCGCCGGGCGACGCCATCGGAGACACGGCTCAGCTCATCGAAGTAGCCCGGCGGCTCGGGTTCGAGAAACTGTTCCCTTATGAGCCTCGGGCCGCCGTGGAACAGGTCTGGGCCGAGTACACCCGGTTCCATGGCGACCCTCGGAGCCAACTCCCCCCCATCGCAGACCTGCGCGGCCGGCGGGGTGTGCTGTGGCCGTACGTCGGCGGGCGGGAGACTCGCTGGCGCTACAACTCGACGTACGACCCCGCCGCTGACGCCCGGGCCGCGTACGACTTCTACGGCCACCCAGACCACCGGGCCTGGATCTGGCTCCGGCCCTACGAGCCCGCCGCGGAGTCGCCCGACCGAGAATATCCGTTCTGGCTCAGCACCGGGGCCGTGCTCGAGCAATGGGGCGGAGGAGCGATGACCCAGCGGATCCCGGCGCTCCACCACGCACTCCCTCACGCCTACGTCGAAATGAACCAGGACGATGCGGGGGATCTGGGAATCCGCAATCACGACATGGTGCGTCTGGCGAGCCGCCGTGGTTCGGTCGAGCTCGAGGCCCGCGTTGGCTACCGATCGCAGCCGCCCCGAGGCCAGCTGTTCGCCCCGGTATTCGACGAGACGCGGCCGGTGAACCGGCTCATGCTGGACGCCGCCTGTCCCATTTCGGGGCAGCCCGACGCCAGCAAGTGCGCGGTACGGATGGAGCGGGTGTCCGCACGGAGCAGCCCGTGACCTCTCCCGAGCGGCATCCGACCGGCTCCCTGCTGCGCTGGTTTCTCGTCGCCTCGGCGATCACCGCAGCGGTCGCGGTGCGCGTGGCCGTGAAGCGGGCGCTGGCGCCCCGGCCACCCGAGACGCCAGTCGTCAACGTACCGCTCGTCATCGCCCCAGCCGAGCCGATCCGGGCCGAGGCGCAGGTCTTCCGGACCTCGGCCGGGACCGTGGCCATTGCGCCGGAGCAACCGCGGGAACGCCAGGCTCATCCACGCACCGCGGCGACCTATCGGTTTCTCCGTGCCTATCCCGGCGCACCCCCCCGGATTCCGCACGCACTCCGGCCCGAGGAGTTCCGGACCGACGCGTGCCGGACCTGTCACCGGCGCGGCGGCTACTCGATCCGTTTTGCTGCGTATGTGCCGGTGACTCCGCACCCCGAACGGGGCATCTGCCTCCAGTGCCACGTCGGGGAGGATTCATTGATGGCCATCCCCGTGGCGGCGGCGGATCCCAACTCCCGGTGTCCTCAATGCCACGGTCCCAGTGGGGGCACTCCGAAAGCCTCCGCCACGCTCACCTGGTCCACGTCGGTCTGGCCCCAGATTCCGGCGACGACGCCGGATCAGGATCCCCCGGCGATCCCGCACGACCTCCAGTTTCGGGAGAACTGCCTCACCTGCCACTCGGGCCCCGCGGCGGTCGCCCAGATCCGGACGAAACACCCCGAGCGGGCCAACTGCCGGCAGTGCCACCTCGCAGCCACTCAAGGGGCTGAGCCCTTCGCCCGCGTCACCACGGCCCCGGACTCCGGAGGCCCCTCATGAAATCGATCCGGGTTAGCGCGGCGGCCTGCCTGGCCATCGCCTTCCTGGCCTCCGGGTGCGAACGCCGGCATGTGCGGTGGTATGAGCTGCCGCCGGGGACCATCGAGGTGCCGGTCGACTCCGCCACCGCGGCCCGCAACGCCATCCGTGAACCGGGCGTGCTGGGAACGGTGGAAACGATCCCCGTGGTCGGCTGGGCCGGTCCGGATGGTCAGCCATTCGAGGTCGCTCGACGCAGCGCCGCGCTGGAAGGCGGGCACGCGCGGGTCTTCGGCACCATCACCCTGCCCGTGTCACTGCGAGCCGGTGCGGCAGACCTGAGCCAGTACCCCTGCACCGCGTGCCATCAGGGCCGGAAGCTGGTCATGGAGGATCAGCGGATCAAAGACGCGCACCAGAACATCCACGTGGTCCATCCCAAGCAGACTGGCGCCCATTGCTCCACCTGCCATTCAGCCGATGACGTCCAGCAGCTCGCGCTCAGGAGCGGCGAGCACTCCACTCTGGACGAGAGCTACCGGCTCTGCGCGCAGTGCCACTTCGAGAAGGTCGAAGCCTGGGCCGCCGGCGCGCATGGGAAGCGGCTGGACGGCTGGCAAGGCCGGCGGGTCGTGATGGCCTGCCCCGATTGCCACGACCCTCATGCCCCCGGCCTGCAGCCTCGGGTTCCTTTCCGCGCCCCCCAACTCGAACGAACCAAGGGCCTCCACCCATGAGCAGCGATCCCACTCCCGAGACCCCTGAGACTACCGAGGACGGCAGCCTGCTGCAGAAGCCCGTCGATCGGCGGGGGGCGCTCGGCCTCCTGCTCGGTGGCGTGGCGACCGGGGTCGCGGCGGCCAGCGCCTGCTCGCCGCTGAGTGCCGCGACCCCGGAAGAGCGCGAGTTGAAGCGGCTCGAATGGGAGGAATTCACCCAGAAGCACTATCGCCGGATGACCGAAGCGGAGCGGGCGGAGACGATCGCCCGACTCGAGCGCCTGGCCAAGCTCCGCCACAACGAAGAAGCCACCATCGCGACCACCGACGCGCAACCCGGCGTCCTCTTCGGCTACGCGTTCAACATCTCGAAGTGCAAGGGATACCGGCGCTGCGTCGAGGCCTGCATCAACGAGAACAATCTCGACCGCCGGTCCGACACCCAGTACATCCGCATCTTCGAGATGGAGAATGGGGTGGTGGATCTGTCGGACGCCGATCCCACCTACCAGCACGAGGTGCCGGCCGAGGGTCACTTCTATCTCGGGACCCAGTGCTTCCAGTGCGCCGACCCGCCCTGCGTGCCGGTCTGCCCGGTCGGCGCCACCTGGCAGGAGCCCGACGGCATCGTGGTGGTCGACTACAACTGGTGCGTCGGATGCCGCGCCTGCATGGCGGCCTGCCCCTACTGGGCCCGCCGCTTCAACTGGGACGAGCCGGAGGTGCCGGCGGAGGAAGTGAATCCCAATCAGCACTACCTCGGCAACCGCGACCGCCACAAGGGCTGTGTGGAGAAATGCACCTTCTGCATTCACCGGACTCGGCAGGGTCGGCTCCCGGCCTGCGTCGAGGCCTGCCCTACCGGGGCCCGGGTCTTCGGCAATCTGTTGGATCCCAACTCCGAGATCCGCTGGATCCTGGCGCACAAGCCCGTCTTCCGGCTGAAGGAAGAGCTGGCGACGGAACCCCGTTTCTGGTACTTCGCGGATTGAGGTCACCGTGCACCTGCGAGCCTTCCTGATCAGCGCGCTGCGCTCCGTCACCACGGGGGAGCGGCGCTACCACCTCTGGATGGGGACCCTGACCACGATCATGCTGGTCGGGGCCTACGCCTACTACACCCAGGTCACCCAGGGATTCGGCGTGACCGGCATGAATAACCACGTGAGCTGGGGCCTCTACATCTCCAACATGGCGTTTCTGGTCGGGCTGGCCGCGGCCGCGGTGATTCTGGTCATGCCGGCCTACGTGCTGCACGACGTCGACTTCTCCCGGGCGGTACTCATTGCCGAGGGCGTCGCCGTTTCGGCGCTGGTCATGTGTCTCGCCTTCGTCACCGCCAACAGCCCGGGGCTCCCCTTCAAATGGTGGCGACTGACCCCGGTGATCGGGCTCCTGAACTGGCCCAGCTCGATGCTGGCGTGGGACGTGATCATGCTCAACGGGTACCTGGTCTTCAACCTGGCCATCCCGCTCTACATCCTGTACAACCACTTCATCGGCCGGGAGCCGTCCAAGCAAAGCTACGTTCCCTTCATCTATATCTCGGTTGTGTGGGCGGTCAGCATACACCTGGTGACGGCCTTTCTCTTCGCGGGCAACCCGGCCCGGCCCTTCTGGAACTCGGCGCTGCTCGGGCCCCGCTTTCTGGCCTCGGCCTTCACGGCAGGGCCGGCCTTCATGATCCTGCTGCTGGGGTTCATCCAGTCGCAGACCCGTTACCCGATCCCCGATGTGGCGATTGACAAGCTGGCCACCACGACGACAGTGGCCGCCCAGGTCAACCTGGTGATGCTGCTGTCGGAGTTGGTCACCGAGTTCTATACCCCGACGCATCACAGCGACAGCGCGCGATACCTGTTCTTCGGCCTCGGCGAGCACCACGCCCTGGTCCCGTGGATTCGGACGGGCGTGGCGCTCAACATCCTGGCGACGACCATCCTCATGATCCACCCGCTGCGTCACAACCGCCGGTGGCTGATGCCGGCCTGCGCCATCCTCTTCATCGGGATCTGGGTCGAGAAGGGAATTGGATTGGTGATCCCGGGCTTCATCCCGTCCCCGCTGGGAGAGATCGTGGAATACACGCCCACCTGGGTCGAGCTGTGTCTGACCGCCGGGATTTGGGCCCTGGGGCTGTTCGTCCTGACCATCCTGGTGCGCGTGGCGCTGCCGATCGAACTGGGCGAGGCGCGCAGCCCCCACCTGACGGAACGGGAGGCGGCGCCGATCGTCCGCCCCCGCGCGACCCGCCCCAAGTATCCGGAAATTCGGCCGGTGCGGACCCGCTAATCGCAACCAACGGCCGACAGACTTCAACCTGACGAGGAGATGGACATGACCAGACTACGGCCAAACGATACGCGGTTTTCGCTCGCCGCTCTTGCTGCCGGCGTGGTGGCCGCAGCGGGGTTGGGCGGAGCGCTGTTCCTGGCCGGCGTCGCGCCCCCCCTGGCTGCGATCGCCGCGATCGGAGTGGGCACGCTCTTCGCCACCTCGATCAAGTACACCGACCAGTGGGAGAAAGCCGTGCTGCTGCGGCTGGGGCGCTATCGGGGTCTTCGCGGGCCCGGATACTTCGCCATCGTTCCCATTCTCGACCGGGTCGCCTATACCATCGATCAACGGATCCGGACCACGGCCTTCGGGGCCGAGTCGTGCCTCACCCGCGATACGGTGCCGGTGAACGTGGACGCGATCGCGTTCTGGATTGTCCGGGATGCAGAGCGAGCGGCGCTGGAGGTGCAGGATTACGACGAGGCCGTCATCCTCTCGGCCCAGACCGCGCTGCGGGACGCCATCGGCAAGCACGACCTGGCCGAGCTGATTCAGTCCCGGGTGGAGCTGGGGCACGGGCTCAAGGTCGCCCTGGAGCAGAAGATGGCCAACTGGGGAATCCAGGTGCAATCGGTCGAGATCCGCGACGTCATCATTCCCGCCGCGCTGGAGGACGCGATGTCGCGTCAGGCACAGGCCGAGCGGGAACGCCAGGCCCGCATCATCCTGGGGACCGCGGAGACCGAAATCGCCCACAAGTTCGTCGAGGCGGCAGACGCCTACCGCGATCAGCCGGCCGCGATGAACCTCCGGGCCATGAACATGCTCTACGAGAGCATCGTCAAGCGGGGCTCCCTCATGGTGGTGCCCTCCGGGCTCGCCGATTCGCTCAACGTCCCGTCGTTGATGGGCACGATGGGAGGCGCCGGGCTCATCCCCCATAACGGGGGCAGTGAAGCCACCCCGCCGGGGGAGCCGCCGCCCGAGCGCGGCAAGTCGAAGCCGTAGCAAGCAAGCCGGCCCCCGAAGGGGAAACTGCCCCGGACGTCCGCTCACGGACCTCCGGGGCAGTGCCGTTTCAGTGAATCGCAGTCAGGGTGACAGGACCTACGGAATGTTGCTCCCGTGACAGGCCGAGCACATCTGCGGGTTCTTCTTCTTGAGGCGTTCGGCATCGAAGCCCGGCCCGTGGGGATCGAAATGCCGGCCGCTTTGCGCGGAGTGGCAGGTGAGGCAATCGCGCTCCGCGTGACAGCTGACGCAGCTCTCCAGGCTCTGGCGGGCCGCCTGCCCGTGCCCCAGGCGGAAGGACGGCTGCGCGTCATGGTACTGGCCCGAGAGCAGGTTGCCCACCGAAGTCAGACCAGAGGACTGGTGACACGAGGTGCAGAACTGGGCCGTGTTGTGGCACTCGGCGCAGTCGGTCTGCCGCGAGTAGGCCGCCGCCGGGTGGCGGGCCAGCCAGCCGGCGGCGTGATAGCCATCGGCACTGGCCGCATTGGGGCGATGGCACTCGAGGCACTCGCTCCGCGCATGGCAGCCGGAGCAGGAATTGGGGGTACTCCTCGCCACCCGGGCATGCTCGTCGGCCCACTTCCCCACGTGGGTGGACGGCGGCTTCCGCTGGATGCGGGCGCCAACCCCACGACCCGGACCGGCCGGGTACATCGCGACGGCGACCGCCGGAGAGGCGCGGTGGCAGGCAAGACAGCTCTGCTGGGTGTGGCACGTGCTGCAGGCGGCCTTGTCTCGGCGGCTCTCCCCCCCGTGCCGGGCCTGCCAGCGCGGATCCTGGTGGCTGGCGGGTGCCTCCAGCTTCGCTTCGATCGCGAGAGAGCGGGGATCGGGATCCAGTGCCTGGATCGCCTTCACCTCTGGTGCGTCCACGTGGCACTGGAGGCAGAAGTCCCTCGCGTGGCAGGTGGCGCAGCTCGGAGCCACGGCGTAGGGCTTCCCTTCGGCTCCCTTGGCGCTTTGCGCCAGTTCCCCGTGGTGGCGTCCGGGGTAGAACCCTGCGGAATCATGAGAGGGAGGCTTGGGGAACGTCGCGATGCGGGCCTCGGTGAGCTTCGAATCGGCCAGCTTCAGATGACAGGTTGCGCAGGCGGAATCCGGAGCCGCGTGGTGTGCCACCTGAATCCCATGGCAGTCCAGGCAGCGCTCCGGCACCGTGCGGGTCACCTCCATCCAGGCCGCCCCGGCCCGGCTGTGACACGACATGCAGGCCTGGGTCGAGTCGGCCCCGAATTTCTTCCTGAACTTCTCGACGTGGATATCGTGCTTGAAGCGGAGGTTGCTCACGCGTGCGGGCGGCGTCCCGTCCCAGTCCACCTTCTTCTCGACCGTCCCGTCGTGGCAGCTCTCGCACTGTTCGGGCTTGGGCCAGAACGAGCGTGAGGGGTCCGCCGCCCCGGGATGGCAGCTCAAGCAGGTTGGGAAGACCTTCCGATGCCGCCAATGGTCGAAATGCTGGGACGATGCGGGAGTGCCTTGGGCAGAGGCGGCCACGGCCCACAGGCCACCCAGGGCCAGGAGTAGACCGAGGCGTCTCATCGGCTGTCCCGCCTCCGGACGGCGGGCGGCAGCGAGAGCCGATCAGCGCCCGACCCGACCAGCCACGACACCCCCGCAACGATCCGGGTCTGGCTCCAGTCGAAGCCCGACGCATCCGGGCGCTGGCGGTCTTCGCCGTACCAGGTGCCGCTCAAATTGAAGTGGAGACGCTCGTTGACCTTGAGATCCCCGTTGAGGCCGGCCCAGCCGAGGTTGCTCTGTTCGTAGCGGAATTCGAGCGGCCGCTCCATGTAGCCGCCATCGGCGGTGAGGGTGAGGGTCGTACCGGACGTCCAGCTGACGCTCCCGTCCCAGCCCCGGGAGGAGGCCCCCGGACCGGACTCGACGTGGTAGTTGAGCGCCGTATGCCACTGCGGTCCCAGCCCCAGACCGGCGCCGAGCGCCCAGCGCCAGCCGTGGTCGGCCACGCTCACCAGCGCGGTGCTGGTCAAAGTCTCCTCGTACTGGTAATGCTCGCCGGAACCGCGGAGCTCGAGTCGGCCGACCGGCTGGACCCAGGCGGAGCCCCGATACGAGTGGAAGCCGACCGGACTGAAGGCGCCCCAGATGGTCCAGAGGTTGAAGAAGGGACGGTACAGGCGGATCCCCCCAGAAGCGCCGAACCGGCGGTGGGGCGTGACCGTCACGTCGATTTCGGATGACCCCCACGTTCCACTCGCGAGGTCGTATTCGCTGCCGCCATCGACCCGGAAGTAGCGCACCGGATGGAGGCTGGCGGTCACGCCTACCCGTTCGGATACGAAGTTGTGGGTATCGCGATCCACTTCCCGCTGGTATTCGGCGTGGACGTCGCCATAGCCGAATCGCCAATCGCCATCGACGCCGGCGACCAGCTGGCGCTGAGTCGGCTGAAACTCATCGAACGGATTGAGCAGGTTGCTGGTGGCCGGCAACACCGAGCCCCGGGCGAGCCCAAGGCCGAGATAACCCTCAGCTGAAAGCCCGAGGCCAGCGGCGCGGGCACCGACCGCCGCGCCGTCGAAGCCGGTGAAGCCCAGCCGCCCGCGGCGGACCTGCCGGCCGAGCTGAGCGGTGAGCCAGTCCCGCTGGTAGCGGGCGTAGGCCTCCAGCAGCTGGAACGCGGGTTCGGTCCCGGGCCAGGAGCCACCCACGAGGTCGCCACCCGCGCGCGCGTTGGCGTGGACGCTGAGGCCAGGCAGGCCCAGGCCCCACATGGTCAGATCCCCACTGACGGTGGCCGGCGCGTTCTGGACCGAGGAACCGGCACGGTAGAACGAGCAGTAGGCGCCACCCGGCGCGCAGGCAACCGCGTATCCGTCGGGTGAGTAGAGCGCCCCATTGGCGGCCGTATCCACCGCCGACAACGGGATGCTGTCGAGGCGGACGCCGCGATACGCCACGCTCTGGAGCCGCCCGTCGAGCCGCAGGAGATACCCCTGCGCCCGGAGCGAGGCCGGCAGCGCGACCAGGAGCGCCAATCCCAGAATCGCGCGCTTCATGGCGCGCTCCCGGCTGCGGTGCTGAGATGGGTCCGGAACTCCTCGGGGGAGGCGAGGAAGTGGCACTCGGTGCACTGTTTCGACTCATGGTGATCCTGCTCGGTGCTGTGGCAGACCAGGCAGAGTGTCCGGGTCGGCTCCAGCGCCGCGATCCGGGCCGGGGTATGGCAGCGATCGCAGCCGTAGTGAGGAGCGATCGGTGCTTCATGGGGCTCCCGGATTACGCTCGTCTGGTGGCAGGTGGCGCAGCGACGTCCACTCTGATGGTGATCGGTGTGACAGGACTGACATTTCACCACGCTGTCGGACGGCTCCATGGTCACCGGGGTGACATGACAGTCGATGCACTTCTTCTTGTCATGGAGGGAGTGCTGGTAGCCGACTGTGCGCGCCCTCGGGTCGTGTTTGGGCACCGTTATGGTGACCCGCACGTCCATCGGCCGGTCGAGCACTTCCGCGGGGTGGCACTTCTTGCAATCGGCCTGCTGCGGAGACTGGTGGTGACAGATCTGGCAGCCGCGCGGCGGCTGAAAGGTCAGCACCTTCTGTGAGGTCGGCAGGTGGCAGGTCAGGCAGGCGAGTTTCTTGTGTCGGTCGTGCGGGAAGCTGTCGCTCTTCTGGTGTACCCCTTCCGCCCCCGCGGCCCCCAGCGCCGGACCGTCGCTACCCACCGCGACTCTCGCCGCGGCAAGCGCGGCAACCAGGAACAACCCGATGGCCCTCCGCCGGCGCCGCGCCCCCGGGCGGGCCGAGTCAGGCCCGGAGCCTGGATCAGCCGGCCCGACGCTCAGGGAGCGGTCCACGGCGGGATTCGATCGCAGCACGCGTGGCCGCGCTCAGCGGAGGCCGACCCGGTTGCCCGCAGCCCCGACCCGGCTCGGGCTCATGATGGCCCGCTCCGCCTGCGGGGCCATCCGCAGCTGCCGGCTCTGCATCGCCGCCTGAATCCGGGAAAGTACGGGAGCGGGTGGCGCCGGCAGGAAACCGCCATAGTTCGCCAACAGATCCGCGATCGACGACTGCAGGAGCGCCCGATAGAGGAACGGATTGTGTACCCCGTGCGAGCCATCCGGATGGTCGAAAAGGCTGTCGCCGGTCAACTGAGCGTTGAACAACGCCCCTTTGGCCGGCGTGATGGTATTCGTCGAATTGTCGAGGTCGCCCGGCTGGTTCAGTTTCACCTTGGCCAGATACCCCGAGTCCGTCGGGAACGGATCTACGACCTTGTTGTGGTTGGCATCCACCCAGATGGTATTCAGGTATCCGCCGACTTCGGTCCGCAGCCCATCAAACCGGGAGATCGCCTGCGCGGCGGAAGGATGACAGCCGGACGCGGAACAGGCGCCCCACGACCGGCTGGGCTCGTCGAACGGGCAGGCGTTGGTGAACGTGGTATCTACCACTCCCGGGCTCCCTGGCATCAGGCAGGGAAGCGGATGGAAGCTGTGGCCCACGTAGGCCACCGGATTGCCCCCGGCATCCACCCCGGTCAGCTGGTTCACATGGCAGCCGGCGCAGAGCCGCGGGTTCGCGGTCGACCCGTGGGTGGTCAGGATCGCGGTGGTGTCGTAGACCGTCCCCGGAGGGAAATACCCCGCCGTTCCGAACAGCACCGGACCCTGAGCGCCGTGCGGGCCACTTCCCGCCGCGGCGAGCTCGGAGCGCCGGTTGTGGCAGTGAGTACAGAGATTGACTTCCTCGACCGGGGAGTCGATCGGGTACCGCAGCTGGCCATCCAGCGGCTGCCCACCCGGAGCCTTGGCCGTGCCGTGCGGATCATGGCAGACGACGCAGGTCTGCGGGATAGGCGTGTTGGTCCCCTGCTCCCGGTAGACCGTGTTGACGCCCCATGCCGCCAGGACGCCCTTGGCGTCGTGACAGGGCGCACAGGTCGCCGTGGCTCCTTGCGGCTGCGGCATGCCGTGGCGGGAGGCCCTCCACTCGCTCAGGAAATTGTGATTTCTCGATGGCCCCGCTCCCTGGTGGCACCCCCCACAGGCGGAATTCACGAATCCCGCCGTGTCGGCGACCGGAACCGTGGGATACACGCTGATGCCGGGAATCGGGCGATTGGCCACCACGCTCGGATTGGTCACGTGATTGTATCCCGGGCCGTGGCAGCTCTCGCACTGGACGTCGTGGTAGACGTCGCTCGCGACCTTGTCGAATCCCACGAGTGCCGAGGGCTGGTTCCCGCGGGAGTTCAGCGTGTGACAATGTTCGCAGTCGGGCTGGGCCGCCGGATTGGCCTGCAGGGTATCCCAGGCAGCGGAGTGCAGCGTCTGGATCCAATCGGCCTGCTGGCCGACGTGGCAGTTGCCGCAGACGGTCTGGCGATCGGCCGTGGAGTAATAGCCGAGATACCCGCTGGTGGCATCGGGGGGAGGGTTGAACGGCGGGCGATCGCGATACTGGATGTCGGTGCAGGCGGCGACCCACAGGAGCGCGATCCCGGCCGGCCATCTCGAGCGGAGCCCGATCATCGGAGTCCCCAGGTTATAGCGGATTGATGGTCAAGATATTCTTTCTTGGAGGTTGGGGATAGGCTCTTTCTGGAGACCACATCTTCACGTTTGCTTCATCCCGCGTTCACTCCGCAACCAGCGGGAAGCTTCACGATCTTCAGTCACATCAGGCCGTGACCCGCTCGGCCAATGCCCACAGCCTCGCCGCATCCTCCGCGCTCTGCGCCGCCGAGGCGGGAGGTCGTTCGTGCATTTTGTCGAAGTACTTCCCGGATACCCCATCCAGCTCGGGAGCCGACGCCAGTCGGATCACCGGCTTGGCGCCCTTGGTCGACGATGGAAGCACCACGGCCAGAATCACCCGCATGAGCAGCGGCGCGGGCTTCCAGATCCTGGTGGCGATGGCGCCGGGATGCACCGCCGTCACGGTGATACCCGGCTCCCGTCGGGCCAATTCGGTGGTGAAGAGAATCTGGGCCAGCTTGGATTGCGCGTAGGCGGGGAAGCCTTTGAACTCGCCCTCGAGACCGAGATTGTCCCAGTTGATCCGGGCGCCCGTATGGGCCACCGAGCTCACGTTGACCACCCGCGGTTTGGGCGCGCGCTTGAGGGCGGGGAGCAGCAGTCGGGTGAGCAGGACGTGACTCAGAAAGTTGGTCTGCCAGGTGATCTCCTGGCCGTCGGCGGTGAGCTGGTGTCGTTTCACCGCGGTGCCCGCGTTGTTGACCAGCACGTCGAGAACGGGGTGCTTCTTGAGGAGCTGCTCAGCCGCCTGCCGCACCGACGCGAATGAGGCCATGTCGATCATCTGGAGCTCGGCCCTGCCTCCGGCCCCGGTGATCAGATCTACTGCCGCCTGGCCACGTGTCTCGTCCCGCGCCCCGACAATCACCAGCGCCCCCATCCGCGCCAGGCCGCGCGCCGTTTCCAATCCGATACCGGAGGTGGCGCCGGTCACGAAGACCGTCTTGCCAGCCATGGTGGTGCGGTCAGCACTCATACGAACTCCCGCGGAGTATTAGGACTGAGGTCTGAGGACTGAGGACTGAGCGGAGTTACTCAGTCCCCAGTCCTCAGTCCTCAGTCCGGCTTTTCACCCATCTCGCCGCCGCCTCCTGCATCAGCCGCTGCCGGTGCCAGGCCACCAGCACCGGGGCGTCGCCGGGAATCTGGGGAAGCAGTCGCGGATGCGCGAACATGATCACCAAGGCGGCGCCGGGCACCACGCGATTGAGCGCGGCCAGGCTCTCGGGACCGAACCCGGCACGCCCCTTGGCGGCACGCGGCTCGGCGAAGGCCAGCACCACCCGATCGCCACCCGGTTCGAGTACGAAGCCGTCGGCCCGGAGCGCGCGCTCCGCAAAGTCGCTGGGGCCCGGCGCAAAGGCGCCGTAGATGTCGTCGTCCACCACGGCCAGCTCGAGCTTGCGGCTGAGCTTGGGCGCGGTGCCCCGGAGCAACCCCCGATCCAGCAACCGGTCGGCGATGGCGGTGGCGGTAATCGCCCGCGACGGGGCACCCGAGAACGACTGGTTGGCCCGAGTCAGGAGCTTCGAATAGCGGCCGAGCGCCTCGTTCATCCGCTGACTCGCGAGGACCCCGCTCTTCACGGCCTGTGCGAGTGCGTGGCTCACGGCGGCCGGATCCTTGGGATAAAGCAAGAGATCGCAACCGGCCTTGAGCGCCTGGACCGATCCCTGGCTTTCGCTGTGTCCCTCGAGCGCGCCTTCCATGATGAGCGCGTCGGTGACGACGGGGCCGTTGAATCCGAGCCGCTGGCGGAGGTCATCCAGGATCACCTTGGAGAAGGTGGCAGGGCGCCCCGAAGGATCGAGCGCGGTGTAGGAGACGTGGGCCGTCATCACGCCCTCGACCCCGGCCTTGACCGCGGCCGCGAAGGGCAAGCCGTCCTGGCCCTGGAGCGTTTCCTTGTCGGTCTCCACCACGGGGAGCCCGGAGTGCGAATCGGTGGTGGTGCGTCCATGCCCGGGATAGTGCTTGGCGCAGCAGGGCACTCCGGCGGCGTGGCAGGCCTCGACCCACTGACGCACGTCGGCCGCGACCTGCGTCGCCTCGGCGCCGAACGATCGGGTCTGAATGATCGGATTGTCGGGCTCGATGTCGAGGTCGCACACCGGGCCCAGGATCCAGTTGATCCCGACCGAGCGGGCCTCGGTGGCCGTGGTCCCGGCTGCCGCCGCGATCACGGCGGGATCCTCGAGCGAGGCCAGGGCCCCGGGTGGGGGAAACTCGGTCAGATCCAGCATCTGCTGACCGGCCCCGCGCTCCAGGTCGGCGGCGATCACCAGCGGCCGCTGCGCCCGTCGCTTGAGCGTGGCGACCAGCTCTTTCACTTCCCCGGCGGAGGCGCCCAGGCTGCCGAAGATGATGAAACCGCCCACGCCGACCTTGAGATACTGGGTGATGTTCTTCTCTTCGTGACGATAGGCGGTCTCCGGCTTCCAGCGGAGGGGCGGGAGAATCAGTCGGCCAGGGTTCACGGCGGGGTCACCGATCCCAGCACCCGGGCGCCACGGGCTCCGGTCGCCGCGGGGAGATTCCCGGGCTGACCGTGCAGAGTGAGGTAACCCAGGAGCGCAAAGGCGACGGCCTCCTTCGCGTCTCCCGAGAAGAACAGATCCTCGAATCGCGTGATGGTCGCGCGCGCTCCCCAGCGGGCGGCCAGAATCTCGTGCAGGCGCGCCATCAGGATCGGGTGGTGTGCCCCACCACCGGAAACCACGATCTCCGGTTTGCCCGGTACCCATCGCGCGATGGCGGCGGCGACCGAGCGGGCGGTCAGCTCCACCGCGGTGGCGACACCATCGGGGCCCGGGACCTTCTTGTGCAGTGTCACGGCGTACGCGTGACCGAATCGTTCACGGCCGGTGCTCTTGGGTGGCGCCTTGGCGAAGAAGGAATCCTTGAGCAGCTGGCCCAGCACCCGCTCGTTCGACTGTCCCCGACTCGCCAGGCGTCCGTCCCGATCATAGGGGAGCGCGCGGGATACCTGCCGTGCCACCGCGTCGATCACCGCCATTCCGGGACCGGTATCGAAGGCCAGCGCCCCTGCTTCGACGGCCCGACGAGGTACGTAGGTCAGATTGGCCATCCCGCCCAGGTTGAGCAGGACGCGGGCGCGCTCGGGATGGCCGAACAGAAGCACGTCCGCCATCGGAACCAGCGGCGCGCCCTGCCCTCCCGCGGCCACATCACGGGCCCGGAAGTTTCCCACCACTCGGACTCCGAATCGCTCGGCCAGCACGGCCGACTCGCCCAGCTGCCAGCTCACCACCGGGGGCTGATGCCAGATGGTCTGCCCATGAAAGGCGATGAAGCCGAGGTCGGTCGCGCGCGCGTGGCCCTGGGTCAGGACCAGCTCGACGGCCTCCGCGGCCCACTCGCCCAGGCTGACGTGGAGGCGCGCCAGGTCTGGGGGAGAGGCGTCGCTCACGGCCTGCTCCAGTCGCTTCCGCTCGGCCCTGGTGTAGGATCGGGTGGCAAAGGCGAGCAACTCGCAGCGCATGGCACTCTCGAAGCGAACCAGGGCCGCGTCCATTCCGTCGAGCGAAGTGCCGGACATGAGGCCCACTCCGAGCACCGGCCGTTCGGTCACGGGGCCGGGACGGGTGGCGGGTCTCCCACGATGGGCCGGAGGTGTCCCTGGTGCTCGGAGAGGAGCCGCTCCGCCTCGGTGCGGCCCACCTTGCGTCGAAGCATGACGATCGCGGTCTTGACCTGGCCGCCCGCGGCGTTGAGTGCGGCGCGAGCCCCCGCGCGATCGACGCCAGCGGTCTCGATCAGGATCCGCTCGCTCCGGTCGTTGAGCTTCTCATTCCAGGCCTGGAGATCCACCATCAGGTTTCCGTAGGCCTTTCCCAGTCGGACCATGGCACCGGTGGTGAGCATGTTGAGCACCAGCTTGGTGGCGGTCCCGGCCTTCATCCGCGTGGACCCGGTCAGCACCTCCGGCCCCACCAGGACGGTGATGCAGACGTCGCAGGTTTCCCTGAGCAAGGCGGGCGGCTCGCTGCACGAGAGAAAGATCGTGGTGGCGCCGACACCCTGGGCCCGGCCCAGCGCCGCCCGAACCCAGGGGGTAGTCCCACTCGCGGCGATCCCCACCACGACATCGCGCGAGGTCACCTTCTGGCCGTTGATCTCCTCGATCGCCGCGTTGATGTCGTCTTCGGCGCCTTCGACCGAGCGGACCAAGGCCTTGTATCCGCCGGCGATCAGACCAATCACCATCTCGGGCGGCGTGCCGAAGGTCGGGGGGCATTCAGCGGCATCCAGAACACCCAGGCGACCGCTGGTCCCGGCGCCGACGTAGATCAGGCGTCCGCCGGCCCGGAAGCCGCGCTCGATCAGATCGATCGCCTTGGCGATCGACTCTCGGGCGGCCGCCACCGCGGCTGAGACGGTCGCGTCTTCGGAATTGATGAGATCGGCGATCTCCAGGGCCGTGGCGAGATCGAGGTCCGCGGTCCGGGGATTCCGGCGTTCGGTGAGGCGGAGATCCGGCCCGTCGCCGGGCGGTGAGGCGGAACGCTGTCGAGCCATGGAAGCGCTAAATTAGGCCGTGCCTTCGATTCCCGGCAACCTGCGGTCGCTCACCTTCCTCATCCTGACGTTGTCCCTCCCCTGCCTCGCGCAGGGGCAGGGGGCCCGGCGCCGTCCGGGCGTCAATTCCGCCTGGCCGCTCTGGAATGCCGCGCGCGTCTCGGAAGGACACCATGGGATGGTGGTCTCGGGACATGTGATCGCCAGCCGGGTCGGGCGCGGGATCCTCAAGCAGGGGGGAAATGCGGTGGACGCGGCGGTGGCCGTCGGGTTCGCCCTCGCGGTGGTGCATCCCGAGGCCGGCAACCTAGGTGGTGGTGGATTCCTGGTCGTCCGTCTCGCCAACGGTGGAACCCAGGCGCTCGACTTCCGCGAGGTCGCTCCCCAGGGCGCCACTCACGACATGTTCCTCGATGCCTCCGGGCGACCGAGCTCAGCCAGCCTGGTGGGCCCCCTCTCGGTCGCGGTGCCCGGGACGGTGGCGGGCCTGCTCGAGGCCCATCGGCGGTTCGGCCATCTGCCGATGGCGCAGCTCATCGCCCCCGCCATTGGTCTAGCCGAGAAGGGCTTTACGATCGACGAATATCGGCACCATGGCTTCGCCAGAGACAGCGCGGGCCTGGCCCGCTTCCCCGCCATCGCCGCAGTCCTCCTCCCGGGCGGTACCCCGCTGGCCGTCGGGCAGAAGCTCCGCCAACCGGCCCTGGCGCGAGTACTCCGCGCGATCCGGGATCAGGGCGCCGACGGGTTCTACAAAGGGTGGGTGGCGGATTCGCTGGTCGCGGAGATGGAACGCGATGGGGGATTAATCAAGCACGAAGATCTCGAGGGGTATCGGCCGGTCTGGCGAGACCCGCTGGTCGTGGCCTACCACGATGATACCGTGTATACCATGCCACCCCCTTCTTCAGGAGGCGTGGTGCTGGGCGAAGTGCTCAACCTGATGAGTGGCTTCGTGCCGCTGCCTCGGTTCGGGTCGGCTTCACTGATCCATCTGGAAACCGAGGCGATGCGGCGAGCCTTCACCGACCGGAACCGCTATCTCGGCGACCCCGACCGGGTCCGGATGCCGCTGGCGCGGTTGCTCTCGACCAGCTATGCCGACTCGCAGCGCGCGACCATCGATACCACCCGCGCGACTCCCACTCCCCCCTTCGACCCCGCTCTACGCGACGGCAACTCCACCACCCACTTCGCGGTGATCGACAATAAGGGGAACGCGGTCAGCGCCACGACCACGCTCAACAACTCCTTCGGAAGCATGGTACTGGTACGGGGCGCCGGGTTCCTGCTCAACAACAGCATGGATGATTTCGCCGCGGCCCCCGGGTTCCCCAACGGATACGGCCTGGTCCAGGGCGAAGCCAACGCCATCGCGCCTGGGAAGCGGGTCCTCTCGACCATGACTCCGAGTATCGTGCTCGATTCCACCGGGCAGGTCTACCTCCTCCTGGGAGCGGCGGGCGGGCCCCGGATCATCACCGCCGTCTACCAGGTGCTCTCACTGGTGATCGACCGACGGTGGACCCTGCGTGAAGCCGTGAGCGCGCCCCGAATCCATCATCAGGCCCTCCCGGACGAGATCCTGGTCGAGCCAGATGGATTCCCGGCCAGCACCCTCTCCCGCCTTCGCGAAATGGGCCACCTCGTCCGGGAGCACAATCTCCTGGGAGACGTGGAAGCGATCATCCGGACCGGGAACGGCTGGCAGGGGGTCAGCGATCCCCGAAGGGGGGGAGGCGGCGCGGGGTATTGAGGAGGACTGAGGACTGAGGACTGGGGACTGAGTCAGAAGCGCTGAGGGCCGAGCGGAGAATCCGCTCGGCCCTCAGCATCCCAAACTCAGTCCTCAGTCCTCAGCACTCAGTCCTCACTTGGCCACCGTCAGCGGCCCCAGCAGTGCGATGACGATCTCGCCACCGGCCGGGATCACCACGTCCCGATCCGCTGAGTGGACCGCGGCCGCGGTGCCACCCGCCGCCCCGAGGACGGCGCCGATCACGGCACCCTTCCCTTTCCCGAGCAAGCCGCCGACCACCGCACCACCGGCCGTGGCCCCACCCACCTTGGCGGCATCGCCCGCGGTCACCCCACGACCCTTGAGGAAGTGGGTCACGGAGACCACGGTGCCGTTGACGGCGTAGGTCTGCCCTTTGATCGTCGCCTCGGTCACCTTGAGCTCCAGCTTGCCGTCACTCTGGCTCTTGTTCTCGGCCGGCTCGAGGGTCACGATCTGAAAGGTGAGCGTGGACCCGGCCGGGATCACGACCTGGCCCTTGTCGTTCTTGATGTCGGAGCTCACCGTGGTCTTGAACGTCTCGCCCGCCTTCTGATGGCGCGAGCTGATGGTATCAATCGCCTGGCTGTGCACCTCGGTTCCGGCGCCCAGGCTCACCGTCGCGGGCTCGGCCGGTTTGGGCTTGGGAGCCGGCGCCGGGGCCGTAGCGGGCTTGGGCGCGGGCGGCTTGGGAGCCGGGGCCGGAGCAGGCGCCGGGGTCTCGGGCGGCTTGGGGGCCGGCGCATCGTTGATCGCCGTGGCCGTGGTATCGGCCGGCGCGAGTTGAAGGTCGCGCTGCGCGTCCGCCGCCGCCGGCTTGTCGGCCGTCTTGGTACAAGCGGCGAGCAGCAGCAACGCCGTGGCCATCGCAAGGGTCTTTCGCATTCCGGTCTCCTTGTCTCGGCCCCCTCGGGCCAGTGACATTCAATCTATGGAATTAAAACGGTTGGTTCCGTATTTCCGACCCTACCGGCGTACCGTGGCCGTCGGGCTCGCGCTGGTCGTGGTCTCCAACTTCTTCATCACGCTGGCCCCCCGGTTCATTCAGCGCGGGATCGATGCGCTGCAGCATCCCTCACCGCTGGCCGAAGTCGGGACGGCCGTCCTGCTCCTCCTGGGAACCGCCCTGGCCGGCGGTCTGGCTCGCTTCGAGATGCGCCGGGCCTTGAATAGCGCCAGCCGCTACATCGAGCGCGATCTCCGGAACGACATGTTCCGGCACCTTGAACGCATGCCCGCCGCGTTCTACGGGACCCATCCCGTCGGGGACCTCATGAGCCGGTCGACCAACGACTTGCTCGCGGTCCGCATGGTAGCCGGGCCCGCCCTGATGTACACGGTGGACACGATCACTCGCGCCCTGCTGATCGGCCCCGCCATGATCCAGATCAGTCCGCGATTGGCGCTCTACGCGCTGGCGCCACTGATCGGACTCCCGCTGGTGATGATCTTCGTCGGCCAGACGATTCACTACCGGGCCCTCGCGATCCAGGCCCAATTCGCCGATCTGACCAACTACGTCCACGAGAACCTGTCCGGCGTCCGCGTGGTGCGCGCCTACCGGCAGGAACGGTCCGAGATCAAGCACTTCCGCAGCCTAAACGAGGAGTACGCGCATCGCAACGTGTCCCTGGCCTACGCCGCGGGGGCGTTTCACCCGCTGCTCAATCTGCTGGGCGGCCTGGGCGCCGCGTCGGTCCTCTATTTCGGCGGCCGCCTGGTCGTGGCCGGTACCGTTTCTCCCGGTGCGTTCGTCGCCTTCGGCGTCTATCTCGCCACCCTGGTCTGGCCCATGATCGCGCTCGGCTGGGCCATCAACCTGGTACAGCGCGGCGAAGCCAGCATGGCCCGGATCAACGTGCTGCTGAGCGAGGTCTCCACGATCGTCTCGCCGCCTCGCCCTCTCACGCTGCCGGCCGCTGCCAAAGGCCGCTCGCTGATCTTCGAGCACGTCTGGTTCCAGTACCCGGGCGCGCGCGAGCGGGGCTATGTGCTCGAGGACATCTCATTCGCAGTCGGTGCCGGACGCTCGCTTGCAATTGTCGGGCCGATCGGGGCCGGGAAATCGGCGCTGGTGGACCTGATCGTACGGACCTACGACCCCGATCGGGGTCGCATTCTGCTGGATGGGGTGGACATCCGCACCCTGAGCCTGGAAGAGCTCCGGCGGGAAGTGGGATTCGTCCCGCAGGAGACCTTTCTGTTCAGCGCCACACTGCGCGAGAACATCCTCCTCGGCGCCCCCGATGACGGACGACTGGAGCGCGTCTCCGAGGTATCACAGCTGGTCGAGGCGCTGCCGGCGCTCCCGCAAGGCTACGACACCATGCTGGGCGAGCGAGGGATCAATCTTTCCGGGGGACAGAAACAACGGGCGGCCATCGCCCGGGCGCTGGCCCGGGATCCCACCATCTTCGTGCTCGACGACGCGCTGAGCGCCGTGGATACCCAGATCGAGGCCCGGATCCTCCATGGACTGCGCGACGCGCTGGTGGGTCGCACCAGCGTGATCGTGTCCCACCGACTGACAGCGGTACGGGACGCCGACTGGATCATTGTCCTGGATCGGGGACGGATGGTCGAAGCAGGGACTCACGACGACCTGATCGGACGAGGCGGCCGCTACTGGGAGCTGCTCCGGCGGCAGCAGGTGGAGGAGGAGCTGGAATCCATTGCCGAATGACGATTGCCGATTGGCGATTGAGGTGAATGGGGGAATGGCCGAGTGCCGATTGGCGATTGAAATGAATGGGGGAATGGGGGAATTGCCGAGTGCCAAGTGCCGATTGGAAAATTGCCGAGTGCCGGGTGCCGATTGAACTGGCAGCTCTACCGCCTTGACCGCCCTGTCCGTCCTGACCGCCCTTCACTCAGTCCTCAGTCCTCAGTCCTGTCTCCTACAGTCTCCTCTTCAGCACCTCCGGCGTCAGGCCCTGCAGCCACCCGGCCATTCGGGTAAACTCGCCGGTTATCATCAGCATCCCCACAAAGACCAGCAGCACTCCGCTCACCCGCATGACCCAAGGCAGATACTTCCGGAACCGCTGAAACCACTCGAGAAATCCCTCGAGCGCCACCGCCGCGAGCAGGAAGGGCAGTCCCAGTCCCGCCGAGTACCAGGCCAGCAGCTCGAGGCCGCGCCCCAGGCTCGCTTCGCTGGCAGCGAGACCAAGAATGCCCCCTAGCACCGGACCGATGCAGGGGGTCCATCCCGCGCCGAACGCCATCCCGACCAGTCCTGAGCCCAGATAGCCGATGGGCTTGTCCTGGAAATGGACCCGCCGCTCCATGTGCAGCCACCTGGGCTTGAGCACGCCGAGACAGAAGAGCCCGAAGAAGATGATCAGCCCCCCGCCGATTCGCTGGAGCCAGATCTGGTAGTACTTGAGCGAGCGGCCGAGCGCGGTGGCGCTGGCGCCCAGGAGGAGGAAGATCAGGGAGAAGCCGACCACGAAGAGCAGCGCGTGGAGCAGCGCGTGCCGTCTCCGGTTCCCCACCTCCTCGAGCGTCATGCCGGTGATGAATCCGATGTAGGACGGCACCAGCGGAAGGACGCAGGGCGAGAGAAAGCTCAACAGCCCGGCCAGAAAGGCGACGGCGAGGGAGAGGGTCGGCTCGGACACGGCAAGTTCCCGCGCTCAGGCGCGGTGGCGGGCGGGCGAGATCGGGCTCCGGCTCACAGGCCCTCCAGGTCCCGACCCTGACAGTCGTGACAGAGTCCGAAGATCTCGACCTGGTGCCGCTGATGCTGGAAGGCGTGGTCGTCGGCGATCACCGGGAGCATCCGTTCCAGTCGCTCGTGCTCGAATTCATCCACGCGCCCGCAGCGCTGGCAGATCAGGTGGCCGTGGTTGGTATCGGTAGGCATCGGCTCGTAGCGCCGGAACCCCTCCCCGAAATCCAGCGCCTTGACCAGGCCGCTCTCGACCAGAAGATCGAGGGTGCGATAGACCGTGGCGGTCGCCACCCGTTCCCGGTGGTCCCGGAGCCAGCGCTGGATCGCGTCCACCGAGAGGTGGTCTTCCGAAGTGAAGACCGCTTCGGCGATCAGGTCACGCTGGCGCGTGACCGGCTGCCGGTGGTCCCGGAGGTAGCGACGGAACCGCTCGAGCAGTGCAGCGCCCTCAGCCTTGGCGAGGTGCATCGGCGGGCTGCCCCGGCGGAGACGGGGGGAACCAGGACGAGGGCGAAACCGCCCTGGGACCCTCGGCCTGATCCAGTCGACGGTTGACGCCGGCGACCAGCTGCTCCAGGGTCTCGACCGGCCCGCTCCCCACTTCCTCGATCGAGGATTCGAACTTCCCGCGCTCGCGTCCCTTCAACGTGTGCACGAACCGCGCGGTGTAGAGCCGGCGCCGCTCGGCGTGCTCGCCGGCGATCCGGGAAAGCACGGCGGTTCCCCACTCCTTCCCTTCCCGCCGCAGCGAGGGGAAGATCCAGACGCCGTCGATCTCCGCGACCGGCAGCTCGGCGGCGACGCGTTCGGCCAGGCGGGCCCATCCGGACCCCGGTGCGTTCAGGACGAGGGTTTCCATTTTTCCACGTAGAAGCGGAGGACGTGCATGAAATCCTGGGCGTTGGTCACCACCCCGTAGGCCTGGTGGGTCCCGCGATCCTTGAGCTTGCTCACCACGAATTCGGTCTGGTCCACGCAGATCGTCATCAGCGGGGTCGGGACCCCGTCGTAGTGCGTGTGAAAGGCGGGGAGCATGTTGCCCACCGCGATCGCGTGCAGCGCCGACGCGATCAGGATGGCACCGGTGGCCTTGACGGCGTGCTCGCGCATGGCGTCCTGGGCCGACAGCGAGTCGCTGTGGACGCCGGGAAGCGGGCCATCGTCCCGGATCGAGCCGGCCAGGACGTAGGGGACCTTGTGCGTGACCAGCGCGTGCATGATCCCGGTCTTGATCAGGCCTGACTTCACGGCATCCTCGATCGAGCCCAGCGCCCGCACCCGGTTGATGGCCCGCATGTGCAGGCCATGCCCACCCTCGGTCGGCTGGCCGGTGTTGGTCATGCCCAGGGTGGTGCCGTAGATCGCCGCCTCGATATCGTGGACCGCCACCGCGTTGCCGGCCAGAACGGCCTGAACGAAGCCGTTGTGGATGAACCACTCGAAGTCCCCGCGGGCCCGCGAGTGCACCAGCGCCGGCCCCGCCACCCAGATCAAGTAGCCGCCTCGCACCTTCTCCTCGCAGAGCCGCGCCGCCAGCTCCTCGTAGTTGACCGGGCGCTCCCGGCTCACTTCGGTGGACATGAACCGGAATTCGTTGGCGCTATGGGAGCCACCCAGGAAGCCCTCGCCGTGGACGTAGATCCCCTCCGATCCGTCCTCCGCCTCACCCATGGCGATCAGGTCGCCGCGCTTGAGGCGCCGAGGCTCGATGGTCTCCAGCTCCGTGCCCCGCCGAACGATGACGCAGTCCATCCGGGGGCGGGTGGGCATGACCCACTGCCCGCCGAGGTGGAGGTAGGTCGGGAGATTGGAAGTCGAGAAGAAGCCCTCGGGCAGGACGCCGTCGCCGGGAGCAGGCTCAAACCGCGCCTGGGGCGCGGTGGCCAGTGGAGGCTTGGTAAAGTCGGGCGCGTGATAGAGTTGCGGGCTCATGCGTGGGCGGAATCTAGGGAGGCTGATAGGGCGATTCAAGCGACCATCTTGCCGACTGCCACCGGGACGGATAACTCAAGGCACACAACCCCCTTGCCCGATGGACCCCCATGAGCCCGGTAAACGAGAAATCCCGAAGTCGTGATGATCGAAAGGCGGACGTGCCCGCCAACGCCAAGCCGGCCGCCAAGGATGGCGACGGACCGGCCGGCAATATCGATCAGATCCGCGACATCATCTTCGGCGCGCAGATGCGCGACTACGATCGCCGGTTCGCGCAGCTGGAGCAGCAACTGCTCAAGGATTCCAATGACCTGCGGGATGAGGTGAAGAAGCGGGTCACCGCGTTGGAGCAGTTCGTCAAGAAGGAGACCGAGGCGCTGGTCGAGCAGCTCAAGACCGAGAGCCGGGCCCGGAGTGGAGCCGTAAAGGAGATCGAAGCGGCGGCGACCGATATGCAGCGGCGGTTGGAGCGGGCCATCGCCGAGGTGTCGGAGACCCTGGGACAGGGCCATCGGGAGTTCCGGGCGCAACTGGTCGAGCAGGCCAAGGCGCTGACCGACGAGATCCAGCGCAAGGCGGCGGACCTGACTACCGCCTGGAAGCGGGAGGCCACCGACCTTCGCAACTCCAAGTCGGATCGCGCCCACCTAGCCGCCCTCCTGAACGACGTGGCCGTCCGGCTGGCCGGGGACGCCAAGGGCGATGCCGCTCGAAAGTGACGAGCGCCCTACGACCGAGAACGGGGATCGCGAGCGGTTAAGCCGGCTGCGCGCGATCCTGTTCGGGGCCGAACGGGAGCGACTCTACCACCTCGAAGAGCGGTTGGGCGACCCGACCGCGTTGGCTCGCGAGGTGGGGGACGTGTTGCCTGCCGCGCTGGAGCCCCGCTCTCCCGAAGACCACCGCATCGCCAACGCCCTCGCCCCCCTGATCGAAGACGGGGTCAAGACCTCGGTCCGGCGCGATCCGCAGCCGCTGGCCGATGCGATCTTCCCGGTCATCGGCCCCGCCATCCGGCGCGCAATCCGCGCCGCCCTGGCCGAGCTGGTCCAGTCGATCAATCAGACCCTGGACCACACCTTCTCGGTGCGGGGACTCCGCTGGCGCTGGGAGGCGATCCGGACCGGCCGCTCCTTCGGCGAGGTGGTCCTCCAGCACAGCCTGGTCTACCGAGTCGAGCAGCTCTACCTGATTCATCGGGAGACCGGCCTCCTGCTCCAGCACGTGGTGGCCACGGGCGAGGGAGACGCGGCGGAGATGGTGGCCGGGATGCTGACCGCGATCCAGGACTTCGTGCGGGATTCCTTCAAGGTGGATCGCGCCGAGGCGCTGGAGACGATGCAGGTGGGCGAGCTCACGGTCTGGGTCGAGCAGGGACCCGCCGCGATTCTCGCCGCCGTGATCCGGGGCCAGGCGCCCCAGACGCTTCGCACCGAGCTGGAAGATGTCGTCGAACGACTCCACGCCGACTTCGGCCCCGAGTTGGGAGAGTTCGAGGGCAACATCGCTCCCTTTGCACGGTGCCGGCCCGAGCTGGAGCGTCTGCTCCGGGCTGAAGTGGCTCCCACCGCCCGGTCCTCGCGCTGGGGCGCCTGGGCAGTGGCCGCGGCCGCCATTATCCTCCTCGGCCTCTGGCTCATCCCCCGCGAAGTGCGCTCTAACCGGTGGGAGGCCTACCTGGATCGGTTGCGCGAGTCGCCCGGGCTGGTGGTGACGGAAACCGGACGACGAAACGGGCGCTACTTCGTGAGCGGCCTTCGCGATCCACAGGCAGCCGACCCGTCGGCCCTGGTGCGGGAGGCCGGCCTCGACCCGAGATCGGTGGACGGCCGGTGGGAGCCGTACGTCTCCCTCGATCCGGTCCTGGTCGCCGGCCGAATCCGGAAGCTCCTCGACCCCCCGGCCCAGGTGGACCTGGCGCTGGCGGATGGGGAGCTGACCCTGAGCGGCCGCGCGCCCCATGAGTGGATCACCCGCGCCAAGGCGATGGCCCCCGCCCTCCCGGGCGTCACCCGGCTCCGGATGGATCAGCTGGTGGATCAGGGGCCCGCCTCGCTGGTGGAGACGGTGAACGCCGTGGAGCAGCGGGAGTATCGTTTCGCGGTTGGGAGCGATGCGCCGGGAGAGAGCCTGATTCCGCTTACCGCCGATCTTCGCGAGCTGGGTCGCGGCGGGCGGCCCTTCGGTCTGCGTCCCCTGGTGGAGATCACCGGCGAGACCGACGATCTGGGCGACCGGCAGGTCAATGCCCGCCTCGGGCAGGCCCGGGCCGATCGCATAGCCGCCCTGCTCCGGGAGGAAGGCATCCCGGGCGAATGGCTGACCAGCCGAGGCCTGGAGGCCTCCGAGTCGCTCGCCAGTGACTCGGCCCGGGCTCAGCACCGCCGAGTCTGGTTCAGGGTCGGGTTCGTCTCCCAACTTCCGGAGGAACGGTGACCGCTCTCGAGAAGAAGGTCTGCATGATGGGCGCGCCCGGCGTCGGCAAGACCAGCCTGGTCCGGCGATACGTCGAGAGCACCTTCTCCGACAAGTACCTCTCCACGGTCGGGGTCAAGATCGACCGCAAGGTGGTTCCGGTCGGTGACGATACCATCAACATGATGCTGTGGGACCTGCAGGGAGAGGAGCGCTACCAGTGGGTCCGGCTCCAGTATCTCCGCGGCGCCTCGGGCTACGTGCTGGTCGCCGATGGCACCCGCCCCGAGACCCTCGAGGTCGCCCTCGGACTCCAGGAGAACGCGGCCGGGCGCGATGAATCGCTCCCCTTCGTCCTTCTGATCAACAAGTCCGACCTGACCGCCGACTGGTCGATGGATGCCGCCCGGGTCGGCGAGCTCCGGGGGAAGGGCTGGACCGTCCTCGAGACCAGCGCCAAGAGCGGCAACGGCGTGGAGGAGGCCTTCCGGGACCTGGCCACCCGGCTCCTCTAGCCGGGGGCTCGGGCAGCGCCCGATCCTCCGCGCCTCGATTACCCCTTTTGTCACCACTGCACCTCGCTATCATTCCTCCTGTTCGTTCGCGTATGGCTCTCTCTACGAGGGAGCGTGCGTCGCCGGGCCGAAACGGCGACGCGGTGCCGACGAAGACCCGTCAGCCAGTCATCGGAGGTCGCTATGAAGCGTCGCATCGGGATCAGTGCGCTCGTTCTGGCGTTGTGTGCGGGTTCGGCAGTTGCGCAGGAGACTCAGCGAGGGAACTGGGAAGTCGGTGGGTTCGTCCGATGGACGAGTTTCGGGACCAACTTCGACTGGGACAACGGATGGGGCGGCGGTGCCCGCCTGGGGTACTATATCTCACCGCGAGTCACCCTCGAAGCGGACGGCTCCTACAATCGTGCGACGGCCAAGGTCGGGGGTACCGATGAGACCTACGCGCCGTTCCACTTTCGCTTCGCGTACCACTCGCCGATCGGTCCCAGCACCCGCTTCCTCTTCGGTGGCGGCTACACCCACAATGAGTACAGCAACAGCCATCGGGATGACGGCTTCGGCGGTTTGGCGGGCTTCCGCTTCGGTCTCGGTGCCGAGCGGCGCTGGGGCGCGCGGGTAGAAGGCACCATCGACTACATCCCCTACAACAGCCTGCCCAGCACCACCCACCTCGGGCTCCAGTTCGGGGTGAGCTACATCTTCGGCAAGCTGGGACCCAAAGACAGTGACAAGGACGGCGTCCCCGATCCCAGCGACAAGTGCCCCAACACTCCGCTGGGGACCAAGGTCGACGCGAACGGTTGCCCACTGCCGCTGGACAGCGATGGCGATGGCGTCACCGACGACAAGGACAAGTGCCCCAATACGCCGGCGGGCGTGGCGGTGGATGCCAATGGCTGCCCGCGCGACAGTGACGGCGACGGCGTCACCGACGACAAGGACCTGTGTCCCAACACGCCGGCCGGAACTCCGGTGGATGCCAACGGCTGCCCGAAGGACAGCGATGGCGACGGGGTGCCGGACAGTATGGACAAGTGCCCCGCCACTCCCAAGGGTGACTTCGTGGATGCCAACGGGTGCTCCATCGTCAAGGACAGCGACGGAGACGGGGTGCCCGACGCGACGGACAAGTGCCCGGGAACTCCGGGTGGCGATCAGGTCGATGCCCTCGGCTGCACCATTTTGCTGTTGAAGCTGCCGGCCAAGACGGCGCTGGTCCTCGAGGGGGTCAACTTCGAGACCGGCAAGGCCGTCCTGCTGCCGGGCTCGCAGGACGTGCTCGACCAGGTGGCGCTCTCACTCCGGGCCAATCCGGACGTCAAGGTGGAAATCTCCGGATTCACGGACAACACCGGCTCGGCGGCCACCAACACCCGGTTGTCCAAGGCTCGCGCCGAGTCCGTCCGCAGCTACCTCACGGCCCATGGCGTGAATCCCGACAACGTCACCGCCCAGGGCTACGGGCCGTCGAACCCGGTCGCGACCAACAAGACCGCGGCGGGACGAGCCAAGAACCGGCGGGTGGAGATCAAGCGGACCAACTAGCGCCGCGTTAACCGATCTCTCGTACGCGAGGCTGGCGTTCGGAACAGCGAGCGCCAGCCTCGGTTTTTGTCCCTGCGCTCGGTGAGCTGGGTGCTTTCACCCACTGATCGGGTCGAATCACCCACTCACGTCGCGCGGACCCGAGAGCGTACCTCGCGCGAATTCACACAATCTTCCGCCTGACAACAGGTTGGGCGAATAGAATGTGGGTGGCATGTGGTCTGCCTCTTATTGAGTATGCGTTTCCTGAATCCATTCTGAAGTTTCTTGCAAGGACCGGTTCATGCTCCACCGATTCGCCGTCGGTCTCGCCATTTCTCTGTTCGTCTCGACCGCTCAGGCCCAACAACCCACCCGGCCCGACTCGCTGCCCAAGGATACCGGCGTCGTGCAGTTGCCGGAGGTGACGGTGACCGTGACCCGGGTCGAGGAGAAGCTGAGTCAGACCCCGGCAGCGGTAAGCGTGGTCGGGGAGGGCGAGCTGCGGCGTGGCCAGAAGACGCTGGGCCTGGATGAATCGCTCAACAGCGTGCCAGGGGTCTACGTGGCCAATCGGTACAACTTCAACCTCGATCAACGGGTCTCGATCCGGAGCTTCGGCAGTCGGGCCAACTTCGGCACTCGCGGAGTCAAGATTCTCCTCGACGGAATTCCCCAGACGCTGCCCGACGGGCAAAGCGCCCTGAGCAACCTGGATTTCGGCAACGTGGACCGGGTAGAAGTCCTGCGCGGTTCGGCATCCTCGCTTTACGGCAATGCCTCCGGTGGCGTGCTGTCATTCCGCACCGAGCCCGCCGACACCTCTCCCTACGGAGTCGCCGTCCGAGTGGCCGGCGGTTCGTATGGGATGCTCAAGACTTCGTTGCGGGGCTCGCTGCGGGAGGGCCGCCTGGCCACGACGGTCTCCGCCTCATACTACAACTGGGACGGGTTCCGCCAGCAGAGTGCCTCCCATGGGATCCAGACCTACGCCACCGCCGACTATCTCTTCGGGGGAGGCACCAAGGGTCTGTTCCGATTCGGCTACACGGACGCTCCCCAAGCCCAGAACCCGGGGGCGCTGACCACGACTGAGTGGCTCGCGAACCCCGACTCCGCCGCCGCGAACAACATCAATCGCAAGGCCGACAAGAACGTGCAGCAGGGGCTCCTGGGCCTCGGCGTGCAGCACGTGAGCGGCGGCGGCGCAGAGTACAACGCCATGCTGTTCGGCTTCATCCGCGACCTCGACAACTGGCTCGCCACCCCGCCGCCACAAGGGCCTGGCCCCACCGTGGGCACCTACTCCACGATCGGCCGGCTGGTGCTCGGTGCGCGAGTGAGTGGGGCCTGGCGCCTGGGTCAGGGCTCGATCGCGCCTCGGCTCACCGCCGGCCTCGACCTGCAAGGCATGCGGGATGACCGGACCAACGCCCGCGCCGTAGCCGGCGTGCCCGATACCCTGATTCTGGACCAGCGG
Source organism: Gemmatimonadales bacterium (assembly GCA_035519565.1). GTDB lineage: Bacteria > Gemmatimonadota > Gemmatimonadetes > Gemmatimonadales > GWC2-71-9 > DATIWD01. Next base: position 47,999 of record DATIWD010000085.1, read on the forward strand.
GAGCGGGTCACCGAGCTGGGGCCGTTCGTGCAGATCGGGTGGGAGCCCGCTCCGCGGCTTCAGCTCCAGGGCGGGGTGCGCTACGATCTGGTCCACTTCTCAGTCCAGGACCACCACCTCTCGGATGGGGTCGACAACAGCGGCTCGCGGGACATGAATTCCTGGAGCGGAAATATCGGCGCGAGCTACCTGGTCCGGCCCTCGTTCACGCCTTACGTCAACGTCTCCACCTCTTTCGAGACCCCTACCACCACCGAGCTGGTGAATCAGCCGCCGCCAGCCACCGGCGGATTCAATTCCTCCCTCAATCCCCAGCGTGCCGTGAACTACGAGGCAGGGGCCCGAGGGGTCGTAGGGACCACCGTGGACTACTCGGCGGCCTTCTTCCTGGGGCGGATCCAGGATGCCATCGTGCAATACCAGGAGGTGAGCGGGCGGGGCTATTTCACGAATGCCGGGCGCGTTCACAACGACGGAATCGAGCTGGGCCTGGGCGTCCGGCCGATACGGCAATTGCGGATCTTCGGCAACTACACCTGGTCGAACTACAAGTTCGCCGAGTATCGCGTCGTCCAGGGCGCGGTGACGGATACCCTGGACGGGAATCGGGTTCCCGGGGTGCCTCAGGCGTTCATCCGCCTGGGGCTACGTGCAACGCCGTGGCGCGGCCTGTACCTCGACCTCGACCACACCATGAGCTCCTCGCTCTTCGCCGACGATCAGAACACGATCACGATCTATGGATTCGGGAACCATGGCCCCAACGATCCCGTCGGCATGAACGGGCTGACCAACGTCCGGGTGGGCTGGCAGGGACAGTGGGGAGCGGTGCCGATCCGGCCCTTCCTCTCGGTGGAGAATCTCTGGAACAAGAAGTACGTCGCCGCGGTCACGCTAAACGGTGTGGGCGGACGGGTGCTGGAATCGGGACCGCTCCGGAGCTTCTACGTGGGGTGCGAGCTGGGTTGGACGGGCGGGACGCGGTAACCCCACTCAGCGGTTGGAGAGTCCGTAGGACAGCGCTTCCAGCTCGAGGGCGAGGTTCACCGATCGCACCAGGACGTGGTCGGGGAGGGAGAGCTGGACCGGGACGAAGTTGAGGATGGCCCGGACACCGAGCTTGACCAGGCGATCGGCCACGTCCTGGGCCACATCCACCGGAGTCACCAGCACCGCGATGTCCACCTTGGCCTTGGGGAGCTCGCTCTCCAGCGAGGCCATGTCTCTCACCATCACTCCGTTCCACTGCTTGCCGATCTTGGCCGGATCGGTGTCGAAAATCGCTACCACGTCGAACCCGCGCTGGCGAAAGCCCCGATACTGGGCGAGCGCGCTGCCCATCTTCCCCGCTCCGATCAACACCACGCGGTAAGTCCGGCCCAGTCCCAGAATCTCTCGGAGCCGGTGGACCAGCTCGGGTACCGGGTAGCCGAGGCCGCGCCGGCCGAAGGAACCGAAGAAGGAGAGGTCCTTCCGCACCTGAGCGGAAGTGGTCCCGCCGCGGGAAGCCAGGGTGGTGGAACTGACGGTGGCCATCCCCTGCTCTGCGAATTCTTCAAGGAACCGCAGGTAGAGCGAAAGGCGTCGAACGGTCGGGTCGGCGATTTTCCGCATGCGATATTGTGAAATGTTTCACAAATCTAGCCTCCCGGTGGTCCCGCGGCCAAGAGCCCGGAAAACGCCCGGTAGAGTCGGGCGAAATCCTCGGGGCTGAGCGTCTCGGGCCTCACCTCCGGACTGATCCCGGCCTCCTTCAGCCGAAGCTCGACCCGAGGACCCGAGTCGCCGGTCAACTCGCGGAGCCCCCGGACCAGCCGCTTCCGACGGAGCCCGAAGAGCCCCACCACCAATCGCCGGAACCCGGCCACCTCCGTGTCGGTGACCAACGGATCCGGTCTCGGTGTCAGCCGGAGCACGGCTGAGTCGACCCGGGGCCGCGGATGAAAGGCCCCGGCCGCCACCGGGAAGAGTCGCTCTGCTCTTGCCACCGCCTGGACCCCGATGCTCAGCGCGCCATAGCTCTCCGAGCCCGGTGACGCGATGACCCGATCGGCTACTTCCCGCTGTACCAGATAAACGACCCGCCACGGGCGAGGCGGGGTCAGGGCCTTGTCGATCAACGGAGAAGTGATCCGGTAGGGAATGTTGCCGATCACGGCGAAGCGAGATTCCGGAGCGACCAGGGCCGGCCAATCGAACTCGAGCGCATCCCCCTCGATGATCTGCACATCGGGGAACCGGGCCCTGAGTCCCGGGACCAGATCTCGATCCTTCTCGATGCAAACCAGCCGACCGACCCGCCGAGCCAAGACGGCGGTGAGCGTCCCGGGCCCGGGGCCGATCTCGAGCACGGCGTCCTCCTCCCCCGCCTCCAGAGCATCGGCGATGCGGCCGAGGATCCGGGGGTCGGAGAGGAAGTGTTGGGAGAGGCGGCGTTTGGGTCTTGGCAACGAGTCAACGGATTGTTGGAATGAGAGAATGGGGAATTGTTGGAATGGGGGATTGAATGAATGAGGGAATGGATCGAAGGCGTTGGTTCACTCCCCCATTCCCCCATTCCCGCATTCACCCATTCCCGCATTCCAATCGGCCCTCGGCACTCGGCAATTCCCCCATTCACCCATTCCCTCATTCCCAATCGGCAATCCTCAATCGGCAATCGGCAATGGCTCAGATCCTCATGACCAGGAGCGTCCGATCATCCATCTGCTTCGGCGCGACGGTGGCGGCCTGAGCGAGGACCGCCTCGACGATACTCTCGACCGGTTCCGTCCGGCGGCGGCAGACCTCGGCCAGCAACTCGTGCTCGGTGAAGGGCGGGCCCTCGGTCCGGTTGTCGACCAGACCGTCGGTCCAGAGACAGAGGAGGTCGGTGCGGGGGGCCCAGGGGACCTGGCGTCGCTGGATGCTCTCACCCGCCGAGAGGCCCAGCGGTGGCGCCGTAGTGGAGAGGCGCTCGGGCTCCCCGTGGAGCGGCACCCGGAAGGCGTGCTGATGCCCGGCGTTGGCGTAGACCAGTCGCCTCGCCTTGGGGTCCAGCACCCCGTAGAACACGGAGAGATACATCTCGGTCGAAGTGAGCTCGTCCCCCAGACTCTCGAGCAGCGCGGTCAGGGTCTCATCGGGGGTATTGCCGGCCCCGGCGTGAATGCCCGCCGCGGCCATGACCAGGGCCATGACCAGGGCAGCGGAGAAGCCGTGGGAGGAGACGTCGCCCAGCATGACCCCGACCCGACCCTGGCCCAGACGGCTGAAGGTATAGAAGTCACCGCCGACCGACTCGGCCGGGAGACAGCGCGCCGCGACTTCGGCATCGCCCTGCAGCAGCGACGGAGCGGGAAGGAGGCGGAGCTGGAGATCGTGGGCCAACTGCAGCTCATGCCGCAGGCGCTGCTGCCGGAGGTCCCGGTCCACCAGGCGGGCGTTCTCGATGGCGGCCCCGATCTGGTGGGCGACGGCGGACATCAATTTGCGGTCGCTCACCGTGAAGGCGTCGCCGCCCAGGCGATCGGTCAGGTTGATCACGCCGACGCAGCGCGCCGCCGAGCCGGGGGCCCCGTAGCAGATCGGGATGCTCATGAAGGCGCGGCCCAGATAGGGGCGGCCATCGGGTTGGACCGACGGGGCCTCGGTGGGATTGCCGGGATCGAAGGCGACGATCCGGTTGTCGCGAAAGGCGCGGGCCGCGACCGACCCTTGGTCGTCCTTCTTCACCGGGTCCAGGCCCCGGGCGTCGAAACCCCGGGCCGCCACCGTGCGGAGGACGCCGATCTGGTCATCGAACACCATGATCGAGGCACGGCGGGCCCGTACCACGCTGCTCACTTCCCGGAGGATGGTCTGGGCCGCTTCCTCGAGCTGTACGGTCTGACCCAGGATCTCGCTGATGGCGTAGAGCAGGTCGATCTCTTCGTACCGGGAAGCCAGCTCTTCGGTGACTTCGGCCGTCTCCCGCTCGGCGGCGAACAGCGCCACGAAGATGGGGAGGAGGCGGGTACTTCGCTCGGCCAGGACCTCCTCGACTCCGCCACTCACTTCCAGCCAGAAGCCTTCGGCCTCGGGAATGGGCGCCAGCCAGGCGCTGCCCGTTGGCGTCGGGACCAGACCGGCGCGGGATGGGATGGTGGGTGACCAGGCGGGATCGTCCGCGCTGCCCAACGGACGGAGTCGGCGGCCATCGAAGCGCCAGAGCCGGATTCGACCGCCCACCAGACCGGCGAGCGCCTGCAGTACTGCGTCGATTCCTGTTACTGGCGACGCAACGTCATGCAGATCGAATTGCCTCGCGCGTTGAAGTGCACGTCATCGGTGAGCTTCTTGATGAGGAAGAGGCCCCGGCCATTATGGCGCTCGAGGTCCTCCGGCGCGACGGCATCGTTCAGGGTGGTGGGATCGAACCCGGGCCCCTCATCGGTGACGTGGACGCGGATGGCGTCCGGGAAGACCTCGGCGCGAACCAGCACCGACTTGGTGCGGTCCTCGCCATTGCCCGCGATGATGGCGTTGGCCAGTGCCTCCGCCACCGCCACCCGCAGGTTGAACCGGAACCGGCGGGTCGACCAGGCCCCGCTGCAGCAGTGCCGGACCACCAGGTCGACCACTTCCTCGACGCAATTGACATCGCTGGGGACCCGGAGGGAAACGTCGACCGTCGACCCGGTGGGACCGGGCCGTTTGGCGCGCCGGACGCACAGGCGGAGCGAGGAAGGCGGGATAGGCGCGGTCAGAAGCTGCTCAACGCCTGCTCAGGGGTCTCGGCGATGGCGAAGAGGGTGTCGAGCTTGGTGAGCTCGAAGAGCGACCGCAGGTCCTCGTTGAGACCCGACAGCTTGAGCTCCCCGCCCTGCTCGCGAACCTTCTTCGAAATCGAGACCAGGGCGCCCAACCCTGAGGAGTCGATGTAACCGGTACGGGAGAAGTCGATCAGGAATCGGCGCTCACCTTGATCGAGGGCCTGTTGCACGGCGCTCTTGAGCTCCTGCCGATTTCCCACGATCAACTGGCCCTCGACCTTCACCATGTAGACCCCACCCGAATCCTTCGTCACCGTAAAGGCCATGCGTACTCCTGGTTCGACGTCATTCCTGGGCCAGGGCCGCGGCGCTCAACGCGGCGGCCAGAACTGCAACCTCGACAATATCATCCGGGGCGGCATCGCGCGAGAGGGAGCCCACCGGACGGCTCATTCCGGCGATGACCGGCCCCACCATCCCGCCTCCCACCCAGCGCCCGAGCTGGGCCGCCAGGTGCCCGGCATCGGGGGTCGGAAAGACCAGCACATTGGCTCGCTCCTTCCCCCCTACGGCGGTGGTCCAGTCGATCTCTCCCTGCGCCGGCACGTCGGGATGCATCTCCCGGAAGCGTTCGGCCGCCTTGCGGGCCCGCTCGCCGGCGAGAGAGGCGGGTCCGCCACTGGCGGAAAGGAAGGCGACCCGCGCCGGATCCTGCTGGACCCGACGCCAGTCTCGACAGGCCAGGGCGCCGACCGAGGCCAATTCGGCCGCCGCTGCCTCCGAGCCGGCCGCGCCGTAGGCCAGCGAGACCACCGAGTCGCCCGAGACGAGGTAAGTGATCACTGCGGGGACCGGGCGACCGGCTTCGGGGCCCAGAATCCAGGCCGCCGCGTCCAGCACTTCTCCCGCGTGAGTGCTGGCTCCGGCTACCAGGGTGTCCGCCTCACCCAGCGCCACCAGCCCCATGCCGAAGCGCAGCGGGTCGGCCGCAAGGTCGAGGGCGTGGACCCCGTCCCGGACCCGGTCCGGGCGGGCTTCCCGCAATCGTTGGGCAACCCGGGAAAGCCGTGAGTCAGAAGCCGGGTCGAGGCCGCTCTTCCCCACCAGGACCGGACGGGCCAGGCTGTCCTTGGTGAGGCGGCTCGCGGCTTCCCGCACCGCTGGATGATCGGATTCGGGCAGGACGACACGCGCGGGCTGGCGAGCGGCCCGGGCCCGCAACGCCTCGCGAAACTTCATCGGCGGAAGTGCTTCTTCAGGGCGGCGGACACCACCGGATGGACCAGGCCCTCGAGGTCTCCGCCCAGTCGCGCCACTTCCCGCACCAGGCTCGAGCTCAAGTAGGTCAGATCCACTTTGGGGACCAGGAAGACGGTTTCCAGGGAGGGATAGAGCTGCCGGTTCATGAGCGCCATCTGGAACTCGTATTCGAAGTCGCTCATGGCCCGCAGCCCGCGGACGATGAGATAGGCGCCCACCTCCTTGGCGAACTCGGCCAGGAGCCCCTCGAAGGTGGCCACCCGGATGCGTGAGTCCGAGCCGACCATGGCCCGGAGCATTTCGAGCCGCTCCTCCACCGTGAAGAGCGCTTGTTTGGCCGCGTTCTCGGTCACCGCCACGACCAGGTGGTCGGCCAGAACCAGGCTCCGGCGGATGAGGTCTTCGTGGCCCCGGGTCGGTGGATCGAACGAACCGGGGTAGACGGCGATCCGGGTCATGGGGCGTAGCAGAAGGTGAGGGCGCTGTCTCCATAGCGCCGGCAGTCGTCGCCTGGAACCGAGGTCCGGGCGGGGTGTTCCACGCTTAGGATGCGCGCAAAGGGTGTTCGGCGGAAGAGGGCGACCAGAGCCTCCGCCGCCGGCTCACCGTAGGGCGGATCGGCAAAGGCAATGTCGTAGGCGCCGGGCGGGAGCCGCTCCGCGAAGCGCATCGCATCGCCGCGATGCACGGTCGCCCGGCTCTTCTGGTCCAGCGCCGCGATGTTCTTCTGTAGTGCCGCCAGCGAACCGGCGTTCCGCTCGACAAAGTCGGCGCTGGCGGCGCCGCGGGAGAGCGCCTCGAGCCCCAGGGCGCCGCTCCCGGCATAGAGATCCAGCACTCTGGCACCGGGCAGCGATCCCTGGAGGATGCTCATCCAGGCCTCGCGCAGCCGATCGCTGGTGGGACGGACGCGCGGGTCCTTGGGAGCGACCAACCGCCGGCTCCTGAGGGTACCGCCTACGATTCTCACGGGGGACGCCCGCTATTTCCGTGGAGGGAAGGCAGTGCTCCGGAATGCGGGAGCGTCGATCTTCTCCGGACTCACGATGGATCGCTGGGCGACAGGGCGACGATCCGTGCCTGCAGACTGGTGAGCCCCTGCCACTCGTGTTCTTCGAGGCGGAAGGCGGCATCCACCCGCGGAGGTCCACCGCCTTCGGCCGGCGCCTCGAGCCAGGGGACCCGATCGGCCCACTGGAAGCCGATCGCGTCGAGGCGTTCCCCGCCGCTCTCCAACGATCCCTTGAGATGGCCCCCGCCCACCCGCCGGGCGCCGAGGAACCGGACCCCGCGCGCGCCGAAGACCGGCGCGGGATTCCCCATGCCGCAGGGTTCGAGGTAGCGGCACAGCCGCTCCAGCTCCGAAGTCACTGCGTCCAGGCCCAGGACCAGATCGACCCGCTGCTCCGGGCCGAGATCCGCGGGAGTCAGCCGGTTGCGGGCGAGTCCGGCCAGCCGCTCGCGAAAGGCGTCGAGCTGATCTCGCCTCAGCGTGATCCCGGCCGCCATCTGGTGCCCGCCGAAACGCTCCAGCAGATCGCCGCACTCCTGGAGCGCGCCGTGGAGATCGAATCGGGAGATGCTGCGGCCCGATCCCTTCCCGATCTCGCCATCGAACGCCACGAGGAAGGTGGGGCGGCCGTACCGTTCGACGACTCGCGACGCCACGATCCCCACGACGCCGGGATGCCAGTCGTCGGAGGCCAGGACCAGGGCGGTATCGCGTTCGGGATCCGCCTCACGCTCGACCTGGGTCAGGGCCTCGTCGAGGATGCGCTGGTCGAGCGCCTGCCGCTTCAGGTTCAGCGACTCGAGGTGACGGGCCAGGCTCTCGGCTTCTCCCTCGTCATCAGTGAGCAGGAGACGCAGCCCGTCGCTCGCATCGGCGACGCGGCCGGCGGCGTTCAGGCGGGGGCCCAGAATGAATCCCATCTGTCCGGCCCGGAGCTCACGACCGGTGAGGCCGGCCTGTCGGATCAGGGCCTGGAGTCCGGGCCAGCGCGTCTCCGACATCAGGCGCAAGCCGTGGCGGACCAGGATTCGATTCTCGCCCACCAGGGGGACGATGTCCGCCACCGTGGCGAGGGCCACCAGATCGAGCAGATGGTAGGGGAGATTGTCCGGGAGCCCGAGCACCGGAACCAGCGCCTGCACCAGCTTGAAGGCGACACCGGCCCCACAGAGTGCCTTGAGCCGGGATTGGTCGTCACCGCGCTGAGGATTGACCACCGCCACGGCCTCGGGGAGCGCGGGGCCCGGCAGGTGGTGATCGGTGACCACGACGCCGATCCCGCTGGCCGAGGCCTCACGCACCGCGTCCACCGCGGTGATGCCGCAATCGCAGGTGAGGATCAGGGAGGCACGGGCCTCGCGCGCCGCGGCCAGGCCGGCCGGTCCGAAGTCATAACCATCGCGGAGCCGGTGGGGGAGAAACGGCACCACGTCGGCGCCGCCGGCGCGGAGGGCGCGGGTGAGCAGCGCGGTGGCGCACTGCCCGTCCACGTCGTAGTCGCCGTGCACCAGGATTCGGCCGCCCCGCCGGATGGTGCCCACGATCGCCTCGACCGCCTGATCCATCCCGGCCAGGGTGCGCGGATCCTCCAGCTCGGCGAGCGCCGGCCGGAGAAAGCGTTTGGCGCCGTCGGGAACGGTCAGGCCCCGCTGCGCCAGCAACCCTGCCAGCGCCAGCGGGAGGTTGAGATTCCGCGCCAACACCCCGGCCACCTCCGGATCCGGAGGCGAGGCCAGGTTCCAGCGCAGCGGCGGAGCGGGAAACGCGCTAGCTGTGCTGCTCGGAGGCATAGAGAATGACCCCACACGCCTCACACCAATCGACCCGCTCGCCGGCCCGGATCTGGCTCCGGCGGTTGAGCGGGACCGCGGTATAGCAGGCCCCGCAGGCCACCCCATCCAGCGCCACCACCACGCGGGTGGGGCGGCTGTTCCTGAGCCGCTCATAGCGCTGGCGCAGGGACTTCTCGACCGGAGCCGCGGCCGCGTCTCGCGCCGCCACGGCCTTGGCCCTCTCCGCCTCGATGGCTTCAATCTTCTGCGCCAGGGCATCCCGTTCGGGACCCTGAGCCCTTCTGGCTTCCTCGATCGCCAGGACCGCCTGGTCGGCGGCGGCGGCGAGGTCAATGGCCTGATCGCCTGCCTTGGCCCACTCGCCCTCCTCCTTGGCGAGGACCGAGCGGGAGAGATCCAGCTCCGCCATCAGGGAGGCGGCTTCCTTGGTGGGCCGGGTGATCTCGAGCCGCTGCCGCCTCCGGTCCTGGATCCGGCGATAACTCTCGACCTTGGCTTCGAGCTCGTCCCTGCGCCGAGCCGCCTCGGCCGCGGCGCCGCGTGAAGTCTCGGCCTTGACCGCGACTTCCTGGATCGCGGCGTCGAGCTTGTCCACCTCCGCCTGGGCCTCGGCGAGCCGGGTATCCACTTCCAGGAGCGCCAGGTCCTTGTCCTGTAGTTCCAACAGTCTGACCACGTCTGGATGCATCGGATCTCCTCTCGATCGGATTTGCGTTCTAGGCTCGTTGATTCCCCGGCGCGCGACCCCCACCCCGCATCCGCCGCCAGCCGTAGCGCTGCTTCCACGCCTGGGGAAAATGCTCTCTCAGTCGCTGAACCATCTGATCTTTCTGCTCCGCCAGGGTACCCTGCTCCGCCGGCGGCGCCGATAGCAGCCGCTGATTGATCGCCTCCAAGGCCCGAAACAGCGGCCGCGCCTCCAGCGTCTGGCAGGCTCCCTCGAACACCGGGTCCAGCTGCTCGACGCTCAACCCCGACGGTTCGGCTTGCAGATCGGCCCAGACCTGCCGGGCCGCCGGGGACAGCCCCTCCACAACCGAGGCATCACCTGAAGGATGCGTGAGAAGGGCGGTATAGATCTCCCGATTCTCCGGACCCTCGAACCAGTCGGGAGTGACGGCGTCCCGAGCCCGGTCCAGCCAACGCTGCGAAGTGACCAGGAGGCGGAGCAGTTGCTGCTCGGCCCGGGCCCCGTCTCTGCGCAGGGAGGGACGCGGCTGCCAGCTTGCACCGCCCTGAGGCCGCTGCGATGGGGAGGTCTCCGTCGCGATCACAGACCGCGGGGGAGCGGCCGCCGCTTCCTGTTCCAGCACCTTCTTGTCGACCTGGGCCCGTTGGGCGACCAGCGACAGATACAGTTCCTTGGTGATGGGGTCCTTGGTAGCCCGGATGGTGGGAAGCAATCGGTCGAGCGCCTCGCGCCGCCGGTCCACTTCCTCGAACCAGCCGCGGTTCTCGAGGATCTGGATCTTGCGCTCCATGATATCGAGCGCGTCCTGGAGGATCGGCGTGAGCCCGGCCACACCGCTCTTCTGGACCAGGGTGTCGGGGTCTTCTCCGGGCGGCATCGTCGCCACCCGCACTCGCATCCCGTGCGCCAACAGCTCGTCGCCGGCGCGGAAAGTGGCGCGGAGTCCGGCGGCATCGCTGTCGAACAGCACCACGGCCTGGGGGGCGAGGCGCCGCAGCGCCGCGGCGTGTTCCGGCGTCAACGCCGTTCCCAACGGGGCCACCACGTGCTCGACTCCGGCCAGGACCAGGCGGATCACGTCGAAGTACCCCTCGACCAGGATCACGCTCTCGTGCTTGCGGATGGCATTCTTCGCCTGGTGCAGGTTGTAGAGCAGCCCGCCCTTGTGAAAGATCGGACCCTCGGGAGAGTTCAGGTACTTGGGCTCGCCGGGACCGAGCAGGCGGCCGCCGAACCCGACCGGCCTGCCACGCAGATCGTGGATTGGGAACAGGAGCCGGCCCCGGAATCGAGGCACGATGGTTCCGTCGTCCCGCCGCGCCAGCAGTCCGCTCTCGAGCAGCACCGGCTCCTTGATCCCTAGCTCACCCATCGCCGCCACCAGGGCACCGCCCCGCGGGGCGAAACCCAGATCGAAGCCGGCCACTTCTTCCAGCTCGAGCCCCCGACTCTTGAGATAATCACGCGCGCCGGAAGCGTCTGGGTTCTCGTGCAACTGCCTGGTGAACCAGTCCTGGGCCGCGGCGACCGCGCTGAAGAGCGGCTCTCGCGGATCGGGGCCGCTCCGGCTGGTGGTTTCCGGAATCACGACGCCCGAGCGCTGCGCCACCTCCCGGACCGCGGAGGGATAGTCCATCCCGAACCGCTTCATGAAGTAGGTAAACACATCGCCGGAGGCCTTGCAGACGAAGCAGTAGTACCGGTTTTTCCGCGGAATCACCGCGAAGTTACGATGGCTCCCCTCGTGGAACGGACAGGGACCCCGATAGTCGGCACCGGTACGCCTGAGGTCGACGGTCTCCCCGATCAGGCCGACGATGTCCGCGGTGTCCCGCACCTGCTCAATCAGCTCGTCCGGGATCATGCTCATGGCTCGAACGCCAGCACGGTGACGCCGGTGCCGCCCTCTCGCGTGGACGCGAAACCGAACTTGGCGATTCGCTTGTCGTTGGCGACGACCTGCTGGACCCGGACCCGCAACGCCCCGGTCCCCTTGCCGTGAATGATCCGGAGGAAGGGACGCTCCGCCAGCACTGCCGCGTCGATCGCGGCGATGACCGCGGCCTCCGCTTCATCGGCGGTCAGGCCGCGAAGATCGAGCTCCGAAGGCGCCGACGCGCTGGAAGGTGTGGGTTCCGACACGCTCGTGGACGCGGGCTTCCGTGCCCGCGCCACTTCTCCAGTCGCCACGACCTCCGAACGATCGACCACCAGCTTCACCGCTCCTGCGACGACCACCAGTTTCCCATCGGCGCGGACCTCTTCCACCCGTCCCCGCGCCCCACTGCTGAGCCGAACCCGCCTGCCGACGTTGAGGCCCGTTGACCCGACATCTTCGCTTGCCTCGCTGGGCTCCACGACCGTCTCCTGCGCCAGCGCCTCCGCCTCGGCCCGGATCCCCTCCTCCACCAGGCGCCGCGCCTCGCGCGCGGTGACCTCGTCCACCGCCGCACGGGCCTGGCTGATGGCCTGTTCAACCCGTTTCCGGGCCTCCAATAGATAGGCCTTGGTCTGTTCGCGCGCCGAGTGCTCCGCCGTCCGCTCGCGATCGGCCAGCTCCTTTTCCTTGAGCCGCTGCGCCGCGGCCTGAGTCTCCACCCGCTGGGTCAGTGCGGCCAACTCTGCTCGTTGCGCTTCGACCTGACCGATCCTCGCTTCGAGGTCCCGGCTCCGCTCCTCGGCCTGAGCCAGCAGCGAATCCAGGCGGTGATCGTCGGGCGAGGCCTCAGCCTCCGCCTCGGCCAGGACCGCGGGCGCGATGCCAAGGCGGCGAGCGATGGCGAGACCGAAGGATCGGCCAGGCACCCCCTTCTCCAGCCGATAGGTCGGCTCGAGGGTCGTAGTGTTGAATTGAAGCGACGCGTTGACGATGCCCGCCGTTTCGGTCGCCAGGGCTTTGAGCCCACCCAGATGGGTAGTAGCGAAAGTTAGCGTCCGTCGAGCCGTCAGCGCGCGCAGCGACGCTGCGGCCAGGGCGCCACCTTCGGCGGGATCGGTGCCGCTTCCGATCTCGTCGATCAGGACCAGGCTGGTATCGTCGGCCTCGGCCAGGATCCGCCGGAGCTCGGCCACATGGGCGCTGAAGGTCGAGAGGCTGGCCGCAATGGACTGCCGATCTCCAATGTCCACGAAGAAACCGCCGAAGACCGGGAGCGCTCCGCCGGGACCGATCGGAGGAATGATCCCGCTCTGGGCGAGCGCGGCGATCACCCCCACCGCCTTGAGCAGCACGGTCTTCCCCCCGGTGTTGGGCCCGGTGAGGAGCAGGGTTCGTTCGCCGGGGTCGAGCATCAGATCGAACGGCACGACCGGATGATCGCGATCGGCCGCTTCGCGTTGGGCCAGGAGCAACGGATGCCGAGCGTGCCAGACGGTGAGCGGAGCGGGGGCGGGGTTCATGGTGGGAGCGAAACCATCGACGTCCACCGAGTACTTCGCCCGTGCGACCAGGTCGTCCACCGCGACGCACATCTCCAGACTCGCCGCCAGGGAGTCGCGATGGGGCCGAATCAGCTCGGTCAATTCCTGCAGCACCTTGAGCACCTCGCGCTCCACCTCGACTTCGGCGGATCGCAGGGCGTTCCCCAACTCGATGGTCTGGGTCGGCTCGACAAAGAGCGTCGCCCCGCTGGCCGATTCGTCGTGGACGATCCCGGCCGGCCGATTCCGTGCGTCACGCGCGACCGGGATCACGTAGCGCCCGCCCCGAACCGTGACCGTCGCCTCGGCGCCGGCCCCCAGCTCCCGCAGCATGGCCTCCAGCCGGCGAATCAGGCGCTCCCGACTGGTGCGGACCCGATTCCGGGCGGCGGCCAGGGCGGGACTGGCACCGTCCTGCACCTCGCCATCTCCATCGAGCGCGCTCTGGAGTCGCGGCTCAATCGAGCGATCCATCGGCGGGGCGGCGAGCTGCGCCACCAGTGGGGCGTCCTCAGTCGCTCGCCGCAGCTCGGCCAGGACCAGCCGGGAGGCCGCCAGGACCTGGCGAACCGTCACCAGGGCCGGGCCTTCGAGCATCGTCCCCGGCACCCGCAGGCGGTCAAAGAGCGGACGAATGTCGGGGGCTGCTTCCGCACTGATCCCGTTCCCGGTCCGGATCAGCTGTGCCGCCTGGGCCACGCGGGCCAGCTCATCCCGGATCCAGACCAGCTCGGCCGACGGACGCCGCGAACGGATCCGGGCGGCTCCCAGGGAGCCGGCCGCTCGGGCGGCCACGAGGCCGAGGGCGGCGTCGAACTCGATCGCGTCGAGCGCTTGCCCCAACTGCCGGTCCGGCAAAGCGAACGGGGTGCCGGCGTCGGGAAACGCCAGCACCCCGGTCGGGGGCGGAGTCTCGCTCGGCCGCTTCATCCGGCGGCGAGCTCCTCGCGGACAATCTGGTTGATCACCTTTCCGTCGGCCCTTCCCTTGAACTTCGGCATCACCTGTCCCATGACCTTGCCCATCTCCTTCACCCCACCCGCGATCACCGCGCGGACGGCGGCCCGGATCTCCTCGGGATCGACGTCGGGCGGAAGAAATTCTTCCAGAACCTTAATCTCGGCCGACTCCTGATCGGCCAGGTCCTGGCGCTTGCCGGCCAGGTACTGCTCCACCGATTCCCGACGGGTCTTGATTCCCTTCCGCAGGACCTCGATGGTGTCCTCATCGGTCACCGGCCGCCGGAGCTCGATCTCCCGATTCTTGAGCGCGGCCAGGATGGTACCTAACACCAGGGCGCGGGGCTTGTCCTGCGCCTTTCGCGCCGCATTCATCTGCGTCCGCAGGTCCTCCCCGAGCTTAGATGAGGGGTCCACGGAACCCGCCGCCAAAGCGGCGGCCCTTGCGGTGTGCCTGGCTCTGTTTGCGTTTGCGCTTCTCGCTCGGCTTCTCGTAGTGACGATGCTTGCGCAGGTCCGACAGAATCCCCGCCTTCTCGCACTTCTTCTTGAAGCGCCTCAGCGCGCGCTCGAAGTTCTCATCGTCGTGGATGATGACTTCCGGCATGGAGGAAATCGCTCCTCTCCGACCGCTCGCGAACGGAAGTCGCAGCAGCCGATCAAGATAGAAGGCGCCAACCGGGTGGACAAGCAGGATCGGGCCGTCCGCCCGCAGGCTCGGCCCACTGTGGAGACGAGTGGGCCCCTCAAATCTTGACCGCATCCCGGCCATCACCATCGAAGCGATACCCATCAGCCCGGCGGCCAGGTCATCCGCCGGCCCCCCATGAGGTGCAGGTGTACGTGAAACACCGTCTGGCCCCCGTCGGCTCCAGTATTGACCACCAGCCGGTAGCCCTTGGCATCGAGCCCCAGCTCGGTCGCCACCTCGGCCGCGAACGCCAGCAGGCGACCCAGTAGCTTCTCGCCGTCCGGACCCTTGGCATCCCGCAGCGAGGCCACGTGGTGGGTGGGGATGACCAGGACGTGGACCGGCGCCTGCGGATTGACGTCGTGGAACGCCACCATATCTGGTGTCTTCTTCACCAGCTTCGACGGGATCGCTCCCGAGACAATCTTGCAGAAGATGCAGTCAGCCATGTCGACCTCGATGCCGGGCGGTGAGCGCCAGAGTGGCGGCGGCGATGGCAGCGGTTTCGAAACGCAGAACCCCGGATCCCAGCCCGATCGGTTGGAACCCCGCCTGGGTCAGGGTTCGGCGCTCGTCATCCGTGAAGCCTCCTTCAGGGCCGACGGCGATCAGGACCGGTCCCGGAGCCAAGCGCTCCGGCGGGATCGCGCCGGTAGGATCGGCTACCCACCGGGTCTCGCCGGCCGGTCGTTGGCAGAGTGCAGCGACGGTTTCAGGTTCTCCCACCACCGGCGCCCAGGGCTGCAGCGACTGCTTGATCGCCTCGCGGGCGCGGCGACGGAGGCGCGTCAACTGAGCCCCGCGCAGCCTCTTGCTGGCCTCGGCTGCGTGCTCGGTCGCCAGCGGGATGACCTCGGTGACCCCAAGCTCCGCCGCTTTTTCGACCAACCAGCCAAACCGCTCGCGATCGCCGGCACCGACGGCCAGGACCAGAGGGGCTGGACGACCGACCCGCTGCTCGCTCAATAGCCGGACTCGCGCCCGCTTGGAGCCGAGCTCCAGAACCCCTGACATCCGCCGGCCCGCACCGTCGAGGACCTTCACTTCGTCGCCGGTCCGGGCCCGGCGTACCCGCAGGTGATGAATCTCGGCCGCGTCCAGGTCAACGGTCAGGTCGCTGGCCTCGGCGGCTGGATCAACCAGGACGGCGATCATGGGCGCTCGACCGCCACCGCCCACCAACCGGCATCCACGATCGCGCGAACCTCCCTGAGACCCGCGCCCGCCAATTCAGGCCGGAAGAGCGCCGCTTCTCCCTCTTCCATTCCGGAAAAGATGGCCTTTCCCCGGGGCTTGAGCACATCCCGGATGGCGGGTAACAGCTCGACGTTGACCGTCCGGAGGATGTTGGCGATTACCAGATCGGCCGGCCTGAGCAAGGGAACCAGAAGCCGGGCATCCCCCAGCACGAAGCTGACGCGATCGGTCACCTGGTTCCGCTCGGCGTTCCGCTCCGCCACCAGGATGGCTTCGCCATCGAGCTCGATACCGACCGCCCGCGAGGCTCCCAGTTGGGCCGCGGCGATCGACAGGATCCCGCTTCCGCTCCCCAGATCGAGCACCGCGTCTCCAGTGCAGACCAGATCAACCAATAGCTGGAGCGCGGCGCGGGTGGATCCGTGCTCCCCGCTCCCGAAGGCGGTCTCGGGATCGAGGACGATCACCGACTCGCCGGGCTTGGCGCGATAGGCAACCCAGGAGGGAACCACGGTGAGGGGACCGAATGAGCGCGGAGCGAGTCCATCCCGCCAGCGGGTGGACCAGTCGATCGGATCGAGCTCGCGGCGACTGGCGCGAACATCGGAGTCCTGCTCCGCGAGGGACCCTAGCAGGGCCTCGGCCGCGTTGGCGTCGGGCACTACCGAGACCAGGGTGCCGTCCTCGCGCTCCTCGACTGCCTGACCGGTGTGCGCTACTAGCCAGGCGGCCAGGGCCTCCCGCCGACCCGGACTCGCCTGAACGTCAATGGCCCACCAATTCATGCCCCGAGCGCTTCCTTGAGCTTGGACCAGAATCCTGCGGTACGGCGGGGTGGCTCGCCTTCGACCTTGGCGAGCTCCTTGAAGAGTTTGGCCTGCTCCTCGGTGAGGTCTTCCGGAGTCCAGACCACCACTCGCACGTGGAGATCGCCCCGCCCGCCCTGACCGACGCGCGGGAGTCCCTTGCCCTTGAGCCGGAGGATGGTGGCGGTCTGGGTCCCGGCCGGGACGTGCAGGCGCTCATCGCCGTAGGGAGTGGGGATCGTGACGGTGAGTCCCAGCGCGGCCTGTGAAAACGAAATCGGCAGGTCGTAGATCAGATGGTCGCCGTCCCGCTCGAAGCGCGGATCGGCCTTGACCTCGAGCATCACCAGGAGATCGCCGCTGGGTCCGTTGCGAGGACCGGCGGCCCCCTGTCCTCGGAGCGTCAGATAGTTGTTCTCCGACACCCCCGCCGGAACGTCCACGGTCACCGAGCGCTCCGCCCGGACTCGTCCGTCGCCCCGACACGCTTCGCAGGGCTCCTTGATCAGGGTCCCTTCCCCATTGCAGGTCGGACAGGGCGAGACCGCGACGAACTGGCCGAACATGCTCCGGGCCGTACGGCGGACCTCACCGGTGCCCCCGCAGGTCTCGCAGACCGCGGGCCGAGTGCCGGGCTTGGCCCCGCTGCCCTTGCAGTTGGTGCAGCGATCGAGCGTCTTGAGCTTGATGGTTCGCTTGGCCCCGGCGGCGACTTCGTTCAGCGTGATCTTGACCGTGACCCGGATATCCTGCCCCCGACGGTGGTCGGTGGCCTGACGGCTCTGACTGCCGAACAATCCCTCGAACCCGGCCAGCCCGCCGAAGTCCCGCATGAAGATGTTGAGGGCTTCGGAGAGGTCCACGTGATGGTAGCCGGGCTGCCGGGAGAACCCGGCCTTGCCATAGCGATCGTAGACCGCGCGCTTCTCGGGATCCTTGAGGACTTCGTAGGCCTCGGTGACTTCCTTGAACCGCGACTCGGCCTCGGGATCGGGGTTGCGATCCGGGTGCAGCTCCATGGCGAGCTTGCGGTAGGCCTTCTTGATGTCGGCCTCGGAGGCCTCACGGGCGACCCCGAGGAGCTTGTAATACTCGCTCACTCGAGGAGGCCCTCCACCAGGCGGCTGGTATGGTCCACCAGGCCCACGATCTTGTCGTAGGGCATCCGGGTGGGACCCAGCACGCCGATCACACCGGACAACTCACCGACCCGGTAGCGGGATGTCACCAGGGTGAACTCGCCGAGGCGAGGGTCGTTGTGCTCCGCACCGATCGTCACGGTCAACCCGTGCTGGCGCCGCACGTCCAGGGCCTGTCGGAGGAGATCCCGGCGTTCGGTGATCTGCAGCAAATCCCGAATCTTCCCGTCGGTGGCGAACTCCGGCTGGCCGGCCAGCATCTCGGCGCTGCCCAGCACCACTTCCTGGGGGGTGGTCGGTAGGGCGAAGAACTCCTCCCCCTCCGCGATGAAGATGTTGACCAGCTCCCGTCCCGGCTGAGTCTCCGAGGCATCCCGGAGTCGCTCCGCCAGCGACCCGCCGATCTCTTCGAGGCTGAGTCCCGCCAGCCGCTCGTTCAACGTCTGGGCGACCCGTTGCACGACCTCCTCGGGCATCGACCCGGGGACCTGCATGAAGATGGTGCGAACCACTCCGCTCCGGAGCTTGAGGACCAGGAGCAGGCGATCGGTCGCCACCTGGATCAATTCGAGCCGCTCGAGGATCAGGGTGCGAAGGGTCGGCGCGACGGCTACTCCGAGCTCCTGCGTCAGCACGCCCAGGAGCTGCGCCGCGCGGCGCAGGATCTCCTCCACGGGAGAGTGGGAGGCGGGCAACTCGGAGCGCAGCGTTGCCTGTTCCGTGTCGCTGGGCGGAGCGTGCTGGAGCAGGTTGTCTACGTACCAGCGGTAGGCCCGGTCGGTGGGAATTCGGCCAGCCGAGGTATGGGGGTGGAAGAGATATCCCTTCTCTTCCAGATCGCTCATCGTGCTGCGGATGGTGGCCGGGGAGACCCCCAAGCCGAAGCGCTTGGCGATGGTCTGGCTTCCCGCCGGCTCTGCGGTCACGATGTAAGTCTGGATGACGGCCTCGAGGACGCGGAACTCACGCTCGCTCAAGGATTCAGCTATAGGCATGACAACAATTTAATCGAGACGGCGCGGCTCGTCCTATCCAGCCGCCGCGGCGACCAGGGAGTCCATTCGGAGCCACCCCTCCGGCGTCAGCCGGACCCGGCTCCCGGTGTTCAGCATCCACCCCGACTGGGCCCAGGACGCCCGAAGATCCGCCGGGAGCGTTGCCCCGGGCAGCCCTTCGCTGGTCCGGAGCCCCAGGTAGAGCCGCTCCAGCTCCCGGGCTTCGGGGTCGAGGGTCTCCTTCCCCTCGACCGGACTGATTCCGCCCGCCATCGCCCGCTGATAGGCCTCCCACTCGCGGAGATTCCACTGGCGAGTGCCCTCGAAGTGACTGTGGGCCGAGGGCCCGAGCCCCAGGTACGGCGCACGCCGCCAGTAGGCGCTGTTGTGGATGGCGCGATGACCGGGCCGGGCGTAGTTGGAGACCTCGTAGTGCTCGAAGCCGCGGGTCGTGAGATACTGGTCCGCTTCGAGAAACTCCGCCGCGTAGCGCGCTTCATCAGCCGGGCGAGCCTGACCGCGTTCGACCCAGCGGGCCACCGGGGTCCGGGGCTCGACCGTGAGACCGTAGAGCGAGAGATGCTGCGGTTCCAGAGCCACCGCGCGTTCGAGGTCCCGGCTCCAATCCCGATTCAGCTCCGCCGGGAGCCCGAAGATGAGGTCGAGGGAGAGGTTGACGAACCCGGCCCGTCGCAGCGTGCTCACCGCCTGGCCGATTCGCTCGGGGCCGTGGCTCCGATGCATCCACTCGAGCACCGCGGGATCGAAGGACTGCGCGCCGAGCGAGACGCGATTGATGCCGGCTTGGTGCCAGGCCTTGACCGCTTCTTCGGTGACATCCTCCGGATTCGCTTCGAGCGTCACCTCGGCATCGGCCGCGACCGGCCGATCGCCGCGGATCCGGTCGAGGATCCTGGCCAGCGATTCCGGTGCCAGCCGCGATGGCGTCCCACCACCCAGGTAGATGGTGCTGACCTCGGGCGACCGCTCCCAGATCGGTGATTTCTGCCACCCTTCCCATTCCGCGAGCACCGCTTCGGCGAAAATGTCCGACGGAACCGTCCGCCGCACCGCAATCGCGAAATCGCAGTAGCTGCAGCGGCGGGTGCAGAAGGGGATGTGGAGGTAGAGGTGCATGGGGGAATAGGCATGGGGCACGGGGCAAGAGGCAAGGGGAAAGGGGGAAGAGGAAGAGGGCACTCGGCACTCGGCACATGGTACTGGGGACCAGGGACCGGAGGTTGTCATCCCGAGGGCACCGTCGCGAAGCGACGGCCCGAGGGATCTCGGTCCTTGGGCGCAGAAACCTGCCTAAGCTTCAGCGGAAAGGGGTGGACAAGACGGACAGGGCGGTCGGGGCGGACAGGGCGGGCAGGGCGGTCGCATAAGAGGGCTGTCATCCCGAGGGCACCGTCGCGAAGCGACGGCCCGAGGGATCTCGGTCCTTGGGCGGCGGAAACTGCCTGACCCTCAGAGGTTGGTCGGAGTCACCCACGGCGCTGTGAGGTCTCTCCACTCGGGATTCGCCGATTCGATCAATGCGAGCTTTTTTGACCTGGACCAGCCTTTGAGCTGCTTCTCGCGAGCGATAGCTGCCATCACGTCGTTGGTGGATTCGAAATAGACGAGGCGAGTGGCGCGAAAACGCGTCGTGAAACCCCGATTGAGGCCCAACCGATGCTCGAAAACACGCCGATTTAGATCCCTTGTCACGCCTACGTAAAGGACTCTGGATCGACTCGCCAGGATGTAAACAAAGTAGGTGCGCATTCCCCAGCATCCTGGACCTGAACCGGGATTCCTCGCTTCGCTCGGAATGACAACCTCCGCCCTTCGGTACCTTGGCATCATCACGCCCGAACCGAGATCCCTCGGGCCCCTCTCTCCGGTCGGGGTCCCTCGGGATGACACACCCCTCAGAACTCAGAACCCAGAACACAGAACCCACCGAGGCCTCAGTCCTCAGTCCTTCATTACCCGAAACCTCCTCCCCGGCATCTGCTCCACCAC
>DATIWD010000086.1:0-3157 GCA_035519565.1 Gemmatimonadales bacterium
CCTAACAAGAATTGGACTTCAAGAGTGACCCCTTGATGCTATACCCCGCGCCATAAACCGGAAACCCCTCCAGTCCCCGATGGGTCACGGTGCCTGGCTGGCTCCCCCCGCCTGTCCCAACTGGTCCGCCGGACTCCGCACCCCGCGACCCCCCTTCAACAAGACATGGGTGTAGATCATCGTCGTGGCCAGGTCCCGGTGCCCCAGCAACTCCTGGACGGTCCGGATGTCGTAGCCTGCCTCCAGCAGATGGGTCGCGAAGGAATGCCGCAAGGTGTGGCAGCTGGCCCGTTTGCTGAGGCCAGCCGTGCGTACGGCCGCCGCCATCGCCCGCTGCATAGCGGAGGGATGCAAATGATGCCGGCGGAGCTTCCCAGTTTCCCCATCCCGATAACCCCGGGTGGCCGGAAAGACCCATTGCCACCCCCAGGTCCGCGCCGCCTGGGGATACTTCCGGTCCAAGGCATCCGGCAAGGCCACCGCTCCCCCACCAGCGCGAAGATCGCGCTGATGCAGGACGCCGACTCGCGCCAGATGCGCCGAGAGCAACTCCACCGCCGCCTCGGGCAGCAGCGTCACCCGGTCCTTCTGCCCCTTGCCCCGCCGGACCCGGATCTCCCGTCGCGCCAGGTCCACATCCTTGACCCTCAGCGTCAGGCACTCCAGCAGCCGAAGCCCGCTCCCGTAGAGCAGCAGCCCCACCAGTCGATAGGTCCCGGGGAGCTGCGCCAGCACTCGCTCCACCTCACCGCGGTCCAGCACCACCGGCACCCGCTGCGGGTGGTGGCCTCGGGGAATCACGCCCTCCATCCCGAGCGGCCGGCCGATTACCTCGCGATAGAGGAACAGCAGCGCGGCCAGCGCCTGGCCCTGCGTGGAAGCGCTGACCCGCTGCTCCTCGACTAGCGTCCGCAGAAAGGCCGCCACATCCCGCTCATCCAGATCCCGGGGATGGCGAAGGGCGTGAAACCGCACGTAGCGGCGCACCCAGCCTACGTACGCCTGCTCGGTGCGCACGCTATAGTGCCCCAGGCGCAGCTTGGAGCGCAGAACGGCCAACAATCGCGGCTTAGACTGCGAGGCGAAGTCCACCGGAGATCGCTCCATCCCCCAGTCTGGCCAGGAGCGAAGCAATCACCATCACCGGAATCGCGCGAGCCGCACCATTTCCGAAGCCTTCGCCCTCGCCCCACTGCGGTCCCCCGAGACCACGCCGTCTCGCTCCTCGCCCCGATCCGCCGGACCGAGCGAGAGATTCAAACTGTCGATATCCCCTCCCAATTTGTCGGCTTACCTCGACATACTACATTTGGTCGAGCTCAGCATTCTCCATATACCGGGGGCCTCTTGGTTCCGGAGCGATTGCATCCAATCCCACTGGGTCCATCCCTCTCCGTAGCGGCCGTGCAACGCCGATGACTCTTCGTCCATGATCAGCCGAGCCGACCTGTGACAGTGCTCCTGATGACGGCGCTCGTGAGCTCCGGTGCCTTTGTGGCCGGGTTGCTCGGAGCCCTCACCGGCCTGGGCGGCGGCCTGGTGATCGTGCCGCTTCTCACCATCGTCTTTGGAGTGGACCTGCGCTACGCGGTCGGCGCCTCACTGGTTTCGATCATTGCCACCTCATCCGGGGCCGCGGCGGCATACGTGCGGGCAGGGTATACCAACATACGGGTGGGCATGCTCCTCGAGGTGGCCACCACGATTGGCGCACTGCTCGGCGCCTACGCATTCCCGTTCATCTCACCCAATATCGTGGCCGTCGTCTTCGCGATCGTGCTCCTGGTAACCGCCGTCCAATCGCTCCGGCCCGGCGTCGAGCACGTGGCCAAGAGCTCCAGCGCCTTGGCCCGCCGCCTGCGGCTCGCTTCGGCCTATCCCACGCCGCATGGCATGCAACCGTATGAGGTCCAGAACGTACCGGCCGGACTGGGTCTCATGCTGCTCGCCGGGGTACTCTCGTCGTTGCTGGGCATCGGATCCGGCGTGGTCAAGGTGCTGGCAATGGATCGCGCCATGCGGCTGCCGTTCAAGGTGTCTACCACCACGAGCAACTTCATGATTGGCGTGACCGCGGCGGCCAGTGCCGGGGTCTACCTCCGGCGTGGCTACCTCAATCCCGTCCTCGCCTTGCCGGTCATGCTGGGCGTTCTGGCGGGTGCCCTGGTCGGTGCCCACCTGTTGAGCCGGTCGCCCACCAAGGTGCTTCGCCCGCTGTTTGCCGCCGTCATGGTGGTTCTTGCCATCGAGATGCTCTACAAGGGTCTCAGGGGCGGGCTTTGACGACTCCCGATCGCCCATCGCGCTGGACCGACCATGAGGTGGAACAGCTCGTGGCCGGGCTGCTGCGCATCGGCGTGCTCGTGTCCGCGGCCGTGGCCGCGCTCGGCGGCATCGCCCTCCTCGTGCAGCATGGCCTGGAGCGCGCGGACTATCACGTCTTTACCGGAGGCCCGGCCGAACTGCGCAGCGTGGCTGGCATCGTGGCCTCCGCCGCACGGCTGCAGAGTCCCGGCGTGGTTCAACTCGGCCTGGTGCTCCTGATCGCCATACCGATCCTGCGGGTAGCGCTTTCGCTGGTGGCTTTCGTGCTGCAACGCGATCGCCTGTATATCGCCATCACCTCGGTCGTGTTGGCCATCCTGCTCTTCAGCCTGCTCTCCAGTGGGCATCCCTAGCGGGCCACAGAGAACCTCAGCGCCTGAAGGGTCCTTGCCGCGCGCCGCGTGCTCGGTGGTGCGCCGCCCTGAGGTCCCTTCGGGTCCCGGGCCGCGCCACGCCGGGCTTGGGGATCAGAGAGGATGGCGCTCGGGACGACAACCGTCCCGGTCAAGGAAAACGGGGAACCCCTGACCATCCCCAGCTCCCAGTTATCTCAGTCCCCCCGCCTCAGTCCTTTCACCTTTCCTCTCGGCCACCACCACAAATAGCCGGCACAGGCGATGAACAGGAGAAACGCCGGCCACAGCGGAAGCGGCCTCGAAACTCCCGATACCGCCTGCCCTTCCGCACTACCGCGATTCGTCCGAGTGGCAACCGCCAACCTGGTGCTGGCGAGTCGCACGGACGCTTCGGCACCGCCCCAGCTCTCCCGGGACTCGACATGAATCCACCTGGCGGCGTTGGCCGGACCCAACCGATGCCACCCGCTCCGTCG
>DATIWD010000087.1:0-6376 GCA_035519565.1 Gemmatimonadales bacterium
TCGACTGCCCCGCTGACTCCGAGCTTCCAGGTAGAGAGGTCCACGCTGGGCACCAGGCCGTAGTGGAGCACCGGCCACTTCTGCGTCACCACCTGCCCGGGCGGGAGCCGTTGGCCGTCGCCGGTCCTCGCGTCCTTGTGATCGGTCATCGCCGGTTCATCCACTAGTGTCGGGCGAATCCTTAACGACGCGAGGCGAGAGAGAGTTCTGTGAGGTGCTCGGGTTGGGCGGCCCGGGGTTCCCGTTCGAAGGCACGTCCGAACGCGGCGACCACCGCGGCCCGGGTGTCGCTCCAAGACGCGGAGCCCAGCTCCCGGGCCACCGAGGTCATCCGCACGCCCGGGATCCCGCAGGGCACGATCAGATCGAACCCGCTCAGGTCGTTGTTCACGTTGAGCGCGAAGCCGTGCAGGGTGACCCATCGTCGCACGTGAACGCCCAGGCTCGCAATCTTTCTCCCTCCGACCCACACGCCGGTGTAGGGGGGATGGCGCTCAGCGGAGATCCCGAGCTCTCCCAGCGCGCCGATCAGCGTGGCTTCGAGTTGCCTGAGATACCAATGGAGATCGAGCCGGTGCTGATGGAGATCGAGGATGGGGTAGCCCACCAGTTGGCCGGGATTGTGGTAGGTCACATCGCCGCCCCGCTCCACTTCGTACCACTCGATCCCGCGCCGACCCAGGTCGGCCGGAGAGAGCGGGAGGCTCTCGGGGCGTCCGCCGCGACCGAGGGTCACGACCGGATCGTGCTCGAGCAACAGCAGGAGATCGTTCGAGAGGCCACCCTGAATGCGCCGCTCGACCAGCTCGCGCTGCAGCGCCAGCGCTTCGCCATAGGGCCGGCGTCCCAGGTCCAGCACCAGGAGTGGCGTCGCCGTCATCGGCGAGCCCTCCGGGCGAGCCAGAGGCATCCGAGGGCGCAGGCCAGCGCCTGGAACAGCAGGCCGGTGCGTCCCAGCGCCCGGTCCAGCGGAATGGTCACCAGGGAAACGACCAGCGTTCCGAAGCCGCTCACCATCGCGAGCGCTCCACGCCGGTAGAGCGATCCGATCGGCGCCATCAGGCGAAAGGCCACCGCTCCCCCCATGAATAGCCCGCCGAAGGTGCCCGCCACCAGCAGCACGCCGGGAGCGCTCCCCAACTGCGGTGACTCGGGAGGGCTCGACAATTGAAGCGTGCGCACTCCCCAGAGGACCAGCGCGATCACGGCGCTGCCGATCAGCATGCCGAGGGCCACGCTCCGGATGGCGAGGACGACGAGATGGCCACCGGTATCCTCGGCGGTCACGCTCTCGAGCTGCTGATCGATCATGCTCAGATGTTGAGCGCCCGGCCCATCGAGTCGAGGCAGGCCTCGGCGACCGCCTCGGAAAGCGTGGGATGGGCGTGCACGGTGAGATCGATCTCCTCGACCGTGTACTCATTTTCCCGGGCCACCGCCAGCTCGTGGATGATCTCGGAAGCGTGGGCCCCGACGATGTGAGCGCCCAGGATCTCCCCGTAGCGCTTGTCCCTGATGACCTTGACCAGGCCCTCGGTCTCTCCCGCGGTTCGGGCTCGCCCGTTGGCGGTGAAGGGGAATTTGCCGACCTGGAAGTCGAGCTTCTGTTGTTGGCACTGCTCCTCGGTCAGCCCGATGCTGGCGACCTCGGGGTGACAGTAGGTGACGCTGGGAATGTTGTCGTATTTGATCGGGTGAGGATGCCGGCCGGCGATCAGCTCGGCCACGAAGACCCCTTCCCGGCTTCCCTTGTGTGCCAGCATCGGGGGTCCGGCCACGTCGCCAATGCAGTAGACGCCTTTGACGGAGGTCTCCAGCGTTGCCGGGTTGACCTTGACGAAGCCCCGGTCATTCAGCTGGATCCCACTCTCCTTGAACCCTGGCGACTCGGCATTCATCGCCCGACCGGCGGCCATCAGCACCTTCTCCACTTCGATCGTCTCGGTCTTGCCGCCGCTCTCGACCTTCAGCGTCACCTTGTCCTTGGCGACGGTGGCCTGGGTGACCTTGGCGCCCGCCAGCACCTGGATCTTCCGCTTGTTGAAACTCCGCGCGATCGCGGCCGAGGATTCGGCATCCTCGATCGGGAGGATTCTGGGCAGGACCTCGATCAACGTCACTTTGGTGCCGAAGGCGTTGAAGATGTCCGCGAACTCGGTCCCCACCGCACCCGCTCCTACGATCGCGAGCGACGCCGGTGCCTGCTCCAGCAACAGGGCCTCGTCGGAGCTGATCACCGTGGTCCGGTTGAGCTCGAGGCCGATCTGCGGGATCCCCTTGACCCGGGAGCCGGTCGCCAGGACCACGGCCTTGGTTGCCGTGTGGACCTCGCCGCCCACCTTCACGCTCTCGCCTCCCTGAAGCACGCCCTCGCCTTTGAGGACCGTGATCTTGTGCTTCTTCATCAGGAAGTCGACGCCCTTCGAGTTCTGGTCTGAGACCTTGCGGGAGCGCTGCATGGCGACGCCGTAGTCGGTTTTCACCGGCCCGGTCTCGATGCCCAGGTCCTTGGTGTCCCTGAGGAGATTGGCCACGTAGGCGCTATGGAGGAGCGCCTTGGTCGGGATGCAGCCGATGTTGACGCAGACTCCGCCCAGTTTCTCCTTCTCGACCACCGCCGTGTTGAGGCCGAGCTGCGCCGCGCGGATGGCACAGGTGTAACCCGCCGGTCCGCCGCCGATGATGATGACGTCAAAGGTCGCCACGATAGTCCTCAGAGATGGTGAACGTCGTGCAAGGATAGGAGGGGTGGGGCCCGTTCCCCAGTTCTCCTGTTCCCCCGTTCTACGCAGTTACCACACGATCGCCAGCGGATTCTCCAGCATGGTCTTGAGCGTCTTCAGAAACGCGGCGCCTGTGGCCCCGTCGATCACGCGGTGGTCACAGGAGAGGGTGACCCGTACCCGGCGCCGCACCTGCACCGCTCCATCCACGACGACCGGCTTGGGCGCGATGCTGCCGACCGCCAGGATCCCGGCTTCCGGCGGATTGATCACCGCCGTGAATTGATCGATGTCGAACATGCCGAGGTTGGAGACCGAGAAGGTGCCGCCGGTATACTCCTCGGGCTTCAGGCGACGGCTCCGGGCCCGGCCGGCCAGGTCGCGCGCCTCGGCCGCGATTTCCCGCAGCGACTTCTGGTCGACGTATCGGATCACCGGCGTGATGAGCCCATCCTCGACGGCCACGGCCAGGCTCAGGTGGATGTCCCGCCAGTAGCGGATGTGATCCTCCTGCCACCAGGCGTTGCATCCCGGGTGCCGGCGCAGGGCCATCGCCACCACCTTGAGAATGATGTCGTTGAAGGACACCCGGAGATCGTCGGCCTCGCTCCCCTGGTTCAGCGCCGCACGCCCCTCGGCGACGCGCTCCATGTCGATCTCGGTCGTGAGATAGAACGTCGGGATCGGGCCGATCGACTGGGCCAGGCGCTTGGCGATGGTCTTTCGGAGCTGGGTGAGCGGAACATCCGTGAAGGGCTGCTCCGAGGAAACAACGGGCGCCCGAGGTATCGGTATCGGTGTCGCGGCAGTTGGGGTGGCCGGGACGTCCCGCGCGACGATACGGCCCTCGGGTCCCGAGCCGACCAGCGAGCCCAGGTCCACGCCGCGTTCGGTCGCCATCTTCTTGGCGAGGGGGGAGGCCTTCAGCCGCTGCTCGGGGCGCGCAGCTAGCGGGGCCGCTGCTGTGACGGCGGGAGCCGCAGGCACTGCGGCGACGGCCGTTGCGGGGGACGAGGCGGGCGGTGGACTGACCGTGCTGCGACGCCCATCCGGTTGCTTTCCGGGTGGTCCATCGGTCGCCGGTTTGGGAGGGGCCTTCGCAGGGACGCTCGGCGCCGCGCTCACCGCTTCGCCCTTCTGGCCGATGACGCCCAGCGGAGTCGAGACGGGCACGGTGGTACCCGCGGGGACCAGCTGCTTGAGCAAGGTGCCACCCGCCCGCGCAATCAGGTCCATCACCGCCTTGTCGGTCTCGACCTCCGCCAGCACGTCCCCAGCGGTGACCGGGTCACCTTCCTGCTTCTTCCACTCGACCAGGCGCCCTTCTTCCATGGTGGGAGAGAGCGCTTCCATGAGGATGTTAGTGGCCATTGACTGGAATCCTGGTTGCCGGCGACCTGCGACTTGTGACCCGCGACCTGTGACTTGCGACTCGCGACTTGTGACACTCTCTCCCGAACCCCGACCCACTCAGTCCTCAGTCCTGCCCCCTGACCCACTACTCCACATACAGACTCTTCTTCACCGCCTCCACCACCTTCCCCGCGTCCACCTTGGCGGTCTTCTCCAGCCGCTTGTTGTAGGGCATCGGGACGTCGGCCCCCGTCACCCGCAGAATCGGCGAATCGAGATCGTCGAACGCCTCGCGCTGGATGGTGTCCACCACCTGAGCCCCGACCCCGGCGAAGGGCCAACCCTCCTCTGCGATCACGGCTCGATGCGTCTTCCGGACCGAAGCGAGCACGGTGGCTTCGTCGAGCGGGCGAATGGTCCTGAGATCCACCACTTCGGCGGAGATCCCCTCGCCGGCCAGGGTCTCCGCGGCCGCGAGGGCCACCGTCACCGTCTTGGAGTGGCAGACGATGGTGACCTGCTCCCCGGCGCGTTTGACCTCCGCCTGACCGATCGGGACCGTGTATTCTCCTTCGGGAACCTCGCCTTTCATGTTGTAGAGCATCTCGCCTTCGATGAAGATCACCGGGTCATCATCGCGGACCGCGCTTTTGAGCAGCCCCTTGGCGTCGGCCGGCGTCGCCGGGGCCACCACCTTGAGCCCGGGCACGTGGGCATAGAGACTCTCGAGCGCCTGGGAGTGCTGAGCGGCGAGCTGGAGCGCTGCCCCGCCCGGGCCCCGGAACACGATCGGCACTCCGATCTGGCCGCCTGACATGTAGCGCATCTTGGCCGCGGAATTGATGACCTGGTCAAGGGCCAGGAGGGCGAAGTTCCAGGTCATGAACTCGATGATCGGCCGGAGCCCCACCATCGCCGCTCCGACGCCCACCCCCGCGAAGCCCAGCTCGGTGATCGGGGTATCCACGATACGGTTGGGCCCGAACTCCTCGAGCAGCCCGCGGCTCACCTTGTAGGCGCCCTGGTAGACCCCGACTTCTTCTCCCATGAGGAAGACCGAGGGGTCCCGCCGCATCTCCTCGCGCAGGGCCTGATTCAGCGCGTCCCGGTAGGTGACCACCGGCATCAGCTGGTTCCTCCTGATGGGCACCCGTCTCGGCCGGTGGTCATCCCGAGCCCGCGTAGCGGGCGAGGGATCTCCACCGACATCAGTTGTTTCCTCCCGCTGGCATCGGTCGCTCGGCCGGTCGTTATCCCGAGACCGCGTCGCGGGCGAGGGATCTCACGCATCCCTCACCCCCTTCCCCCCTCTCCCAGACTCTGGGAGAGGGGGCTAGGCGGCAGAGGCGCGTAGACGTCGCTGTACAGCTCGTCCAGTTCCGGCTCCGGCGCCTGCTCCGCGAACTCTATCGCGTCCTGCACCTCGGCCTGGACCGAGGCTTCCATCTCCTGGATTCCCGCGTCGTCGATCACCCCTTCGCCCTTGAGCCGCTCCGACCAGAGGAGGATCGGGTCGCGCTTCCGATGGACCTCGACCTCCTCCTTGGTCCGGTAGTGGCCGTGGATCGGGTCCGACATGGAGTGGCCCATGAACCGGTAAGTGCGGACTTCCAGCAGGGTGGGGGCGGAAGGCTTGCGGGCCCGAACCACGGCGCGATTGGTCGCGGCGATGACCTCGCCGAGGTTCTGCCCGTCCACGACCTCGCGGATCATATCGTAGGAAGAGCCGCGCTCGGAAATGTTGTAGGTCGCGGTGGCGCGGTCGAGGGCGGTGCCCATGCCGTAACGGTTGTTCTCGCAGACGAACACCACCGGCAGCTTCCAGAGGCCGGCCATGTTGAGCGCCTCGTGAAAGGCGCCATTGTTCACCGCGGCTTCGCCGAAGAAGCAGACCGCCACCTGCGTGGTCCCGCGATACTTGATGGCGAACCCCATCCCCGCGGCCAGCGGGATGTGCCCACCCACGATGCCGTGCCCGCCCAGGAAGTTCCGGCTGGCGTCGAAGAGGTGCATGGAGCCGCCCTTCCCCTTGGAGCAGCCGGCCGCCTTTCCGTAGAGCTCCGCCATCACCGTGCGGGCCGAAAGACCGCGGGCCAGCGCGTGCCCGTGGTCCCGATAGGCGCAGACCACGTAGTCGTCGGGCCGGAGCTCAGAGAGCACCCCCACCGCCACCGCCTCCTGGCCGATGTAGAGGTGGCAAAAGCCGCCGATCTTGCCCAGGCTGTAGGCCTCGCCCGACTTCTCCTCGAAGCGGCGGATCAGAATCATCTGGCGGAGGTAATCGCGGTACTGCTGCGCCA
>DATIWD010000088.1:0-31272 GCA_035519565.1 Gemmatimonadales bacterium
CAGGCCGACGTGGTGGTCGCCTCGCCTTACATGCCGGGCGGCAAGGTCAGCCAGGTTCCCCCGGTCCGGCTCCAGCTCAGCAAATGGGCCAATCGGTTCCTCGGCTTCTTCGCGCCGCAGGCCAATCTCCGGACCATCACCGGGATGGTCCGCGGCTATCGAAGGGAGTTCCTCCGGTCGCTCGATCTGCGGGCCCTGGGCGTGGACATCAATTCCGAGATCATTTACAAGGGGATGCTGCTCCGGGGACGGATCATCGAGATTCCGGCCCACCTCGACTGGAGCCTGCAACGGCAGAAGGGCAAGACCCGGGTCTCCAGTTTCAAGATCTACAAGGGGATCCTCACCTACATCCTGGCCGGGTTCATCTTCCGCCCGTTCATGTTCTTCCTGCTGCCGGGCGGGTTTCTGTTCCTGGTCTCCTGCTATGTGATCGGCTGGATCTTCGTCAACGCCGGGAACGTCTACTCGAAGCTTCCACCCATGCAGGGGACCTGGGACGACCGATTCTCGGAGGCGGTGGCTCAGACCTTCCGGGATCGGCCCCACGCGTTCATGGTCGGAGGTATCACGCTGCTCATTTCGCTCCAGCTGGTGAGCCTCGGCATCCTGGCACTCCAGAGCAAGCGGTACTTCGAAGAGCTGTTCCACATCGCCTCGACAATCAGGCGAGACGTGGCGCCGGACGAAGTGAGTTAGACATCACCCGCGACACCAACGTTCTGGACCAGCGTGAGCACCTCAGTTCCCCATTTCCTCAAGAAGCGTGGCCCGAGCCCCGGTATCCGTGACAGCGCCGGAATGTCCCTTGGCCTGAGCCGAGCCAGCTCGCCGATCGCGTCGTCGCCTAGGATCGAATAGTCAGGAACACCTGCGCAACGACCTGTCTCGGCTCGCCAGTCGCGCAGCGCCCGGACTACCGGATCATCGCGTTTTGATTCCGCGGGAGCTCTGGCTCCCAAGGCCTCGAGAATCCTCCCTCCGAGCTTCTCCGCCAGTACTGGGCCCACTCCTGCGGTGTCAGCGAGCTCTGCCGCCGTACTCGGAGGCTGCTTGGCCAGACGTAGCAGCGTTTCCGGCTCCAGCACCGCACCAGCCCACGGGCTCGGGCTGTCCGCTAGTGCACGTCTAAGCCGAGTGAGTCTCGCGTTCACCACCGGTTCTGCCGCGTGCGGGCGGATCCGCCGGCTGCAGTGGTCGCATCCGCTACAGCTAGCGACGGTCTCCCCGAAGTAGCCGAGCAGAGCCGCTCGTCGGCAGCCGGCGCCGGTGGCATAACTCTCCGTCGCATCAATACGCGCCGTGGCTCGGCGACGGCGCGTCTCGACCGGCCGCCAATCCACGTAGCCGCGCTCCGGGCGCAGCTCGCGGGACAAGCGGTCCACTGAGGCCAGGACGTTCTGGGGAACCCGCTCGCGCTCTCCTGGGTGCTGCCAGACCCGCTCAAGCAACCGGCGCGGCGGAAAGGTGACGTCCAGCTGGCGCCGATGGAGCGTGGCGTCTCCCCGGCCGTAGAGCAGCAGGCAACGGGCGAAGTCGCCGTCCCTCCCTGCCCGGCCAGCCTCCTGATAGTAGGCCTCGGGGGAGGGAGGGAGCATCCAGTGCACCACCACCCGCACGTTGGGCTTGTCGATCCCCATCCCGAAGGCACTCGTCGCGACCACGACCTCTATCTCATCCGAGAGAAAGCGATCGAGCACCTGGGCCCGCTCCCGCCGAGTCAGCCCCGCATGATAGGGATCGGCCAGAAAGCCGTGCTGCCGGAGCATCCGGACCAATGACTCCGTGAGGTTCCGGGTCGGGGCGTATACGATGGCGATCCGGTCTCCCCCGCGCAGCGTCTCCAGCAGACGGCGCACCCGGTCCCGCTGGTCGCTCACCTGCGCCACGCCGAACCAGAGGTTGGGGCGATCGAACGATCCGACCAGGAGATCGGGCTTCCGGAGTCGCAGGGATCGCTGGATCACCTCTCGCGTCTCGGGTGTGGCGCTGCCGGTGAGGGCGACGGCCGGTGGCATCCCCATGCCCTGACGCAACCAGCCGAGCCGGCGATAGCTGGGCCGAAAGTCGTGTCCCCACTCGTCCACGCAGTGGGCCTCGTCTACCACGAGACGGGCTGGCCTGGCCTCGATCTCCCGGAGAAACGGGGTGAGGCTCGACAGCCGCTCGGGGGAGACGTAGAGCAGCGGGACCTCCCTCTGGCGCAGCGCATCGAGCACCCGGTTCTGCTCCGGCTTGTCGAGTGTGCTATTGAGCAGCTCGGCCGCGACCCCGCGTGACCGCAGCGCCTGTACCTGGTCCTGCATCAGCGAGATCAACGGGGAGACCACGATGGTGAGCTGGCCGAGCACCAGGGCCGGGATCTGAAAGCAGACCGACTTGCCGGCTCCGGTGGGGAGAACCGCCAGGATGTCTCTCCCGGCCAGGACCGACTGGACTACTCGGCGTTGTCCGGGCCGGAAATCGGGGTAGCCGAAATGGTGGCGGAGCAGGCTCCGGGCCTCCTCCAGCCGAGTCGCCACGGGAGCGGTCATGCCACAGGATGGCGGACTCGTACCGCCGCGGCGTCATCCAATTCACGCGTTCGGGACCGTTATTCGGGAGCCTTCTCCGGGTACCTCCGGAGTGGCAACTTCCACCCATGAACCTCCTCGACCGGCTGGCACGGCGCGGGCTTCTGGTGGTGACGGGAAAGGGCGGAGTGGGAAAGACCACCATGGTCGCGATCCTCGGTCGGCTGCTCGCCGCCCGGGGCCGACGGGTGCTGATGCTCGAGGTGGATCCACGGGAGAGTCTGCATCGCCTGCTGGGCGTGCCTCCGGCAGGCGGCGAGGTGGTTCAGGTCGAGCCCGGGCTCTGGCTGGAGAACGTCCGACCGCGGGCAGTGCTCGAGGCGCTGGTGCGCCAACAGGTGAAGGTTCCCTTGCTGGTCGGCAAGATCGTGCAGAGCCCTGTCTTCCGGCACTTCGCCGATGGCGCGCCCGGGCTCAAGGAAATGGCCGTGCTGGGACACGCCTGGCAGCTGCTGCGGGGCGAGGCGAAGCCTCGGGTCGACACAGTGATCCTTGACGCGCCGGCCACCGGCCACGGTCTCGCTCTGCTGTCCGCCCCGCTCCTGGTGGGAGAAGTGCTGGGTCGCGGTCCGTTGGGTAAACTCGCGGCCCAACTGGCCGATTTCGTCCGCGATCCGAAACAAGTCGGCGTAGTGATCGGGACGCTCGCCGAAGAGATGCCCGTGCAGGAGGCGGGCGAGCTGATCAGTCAGCTGGACGAGCGGCTGGGACGTCCCCCCGAGCTGGTCATCACCAATGCGCTCTATCCGAAGTTCCCCGGTCGACCTCCCCGCGCGCCGAGGGGGACGGCCGAGGCGTTGCAGCTGTGGAAGCGGCGGCGCAAGGCAAACGAGCGGGAACTGAGGAGACTGCGCCGGGTCTGGCCCGGCCCCCGGGCAGAACTCCCCTTACTGGCGATTCCCCCGGGGCCCGCGCTGGTGGCCGAATTGCAGGGCCGCCTCTCTGAAGCACTCCAATCGTGAGGTCGCGGATGCCCTTCGACCACATCGACCGGCCGCTACTTGTTGTGGTGGGATCGGGGGGAGTCGGGAAAACGACCCTGGCCGCGGCCCTGGGCCTGGCCTCCGCCGCGGAGGGAACGGATACCCTGGTAATGACGTTCGACCCGTCCCTGCGACTCAAGGACGCATTGGGCGTGGGCGAGGAAGCCACCACCCGTGAAGTCCGGGTCGCCGTGGATGCTCCGGGACGGCTGGACGTGAGCCTCCTCGACGCCCGCCGCACCTTTGACCGGTTGATTCGCCAATACGCGCCTTCCGACGCGGCGGCGGAGCGGATCTTCGGCAACCGCTTCTATCAGAATCTGGCCGGGAACCTGGCCGGGATCCTCGAGTACATGGCAGTCGAGCGCCTGTTCGAGGTCGCCTCCTCCCGCCGGTATCGGCGCATCATTCTCGATACTCCACCCACGCGGCAGGCCCTCGATTTTCTGGAAGCCCCTGATCGAATCATCGAGTTTCTGGAAAGCGGGCCGGTGCGAATCGCTCTCCGCCCCTGGTTCGACGCCAGTGGTCGCCTGATCGCCGCCCCGCTCAAACTGGTGGGACGAAGCCTGGAATCGTGGCTGGACCGGCTGGTCGGTCTCGAATTGCTGCGAGACATGGCCGAGTTCTTTCAGGCGTTCGGTCCGCTCTACGACGGATTTCGTCAGCGGGCGGGCGAGGTGCGCGAGCTGCTGCGGGCGCGGGGGACGTTGTTCCTCCTGGTGGCGGGGCCGGGTAGCGAGCGGATTCCCGATACACTCTTCTTCGCCCGGCGGTTGCGGGAGGCCGGCCTGCACCTCGGTCCGATCGTCGTCAATCAGGTACATCCCCAAGTCCCCGATGCTGCGAGTGCGACCGGAAGCCTGGCCGAGGGCCTTCACCTGATCGACTGGCTGGGAACACGGGACCACCAGGGGCTGGCCGAGCTGCGGGGCCTTCTGGGCCCCGGAGACATTCTGATAGACCTTCCCCTGCTCCCCAATTCGCCCACCAACCTCGCGGCGCTCAGCGCGTTGGGTGACGGCCTCCTCCACCGGCTCGCGGCCACGCGATAGCCGCCCTCGGTACTTCATTCTCTCTTCCTGAAGCAGATCGACCCGCCGATCCCACGTTGGTGGCAACGACACTTTCACCCCGCATTCAAGGGGGCTTCATGCCCTCGACGTTAGGTTATTGCCGCAGTGCGACAAAAGAGTTCAGTGACGCAGTGCGGCAGGGGGAGAGGGGGCAGCGATGATTCGACTCATCAAGCGGTACGGTGGCGGGAGCCGCAAGCTCTATGACAGCGAGGAGAGCCGGTACGTGTCCCTGGAGGAGATCGCAAACTGGATTCGGGAGGGGCAGGAGCTCCGGATCGAGGACAGCAAGACCGGAGAAGACGTTACGGCTCCGACGCTCGCCCAGGTGATTTATGAAGGACAGAAGCGGGGGATCCCATTCCTGACCGGAGAGTTCCTCCATGAGATCATCCGGCGCGGGGGCAAGGTCATGACCGAGCAGGTGGAGCAAATCCAGGCTGGCGTCGACACCCTGGTCCGGCGGCTGCCTCCGGTCCGCAAGGCTCGCAACGAGATGGACGCGCTCCGACACAGCTTGGAGCAGCTCAAGCGGTCGCTCCACCAACTGGACGAGGCTCCGGCACGGAGACGCAAGGCTTCATAACAATGAAGGTGTTCTGAAGAGACCATAACAGGAGGTGTGTATGCCGAAGACCATGAAGGAAATCAAGAGAGTCCCGATGCTGAGAGGGGCTGCCCAGCAGATCTATCTCGCGGGCCTAGGTGCCTTCGCGATCGCCGAAGAGGGCGGGACCAAGGTGTTCGAGACCCTGGTCAAGCGGGGGAAGGGCCTCGAGAAGCTGAACAAGGTGCGTCTCACCAAGGTATTGGGACGGGCTGAGAAGAAAGTAGAAGGGGTGCGGGAGGGCGCAGAGCAGGCCTTCGGCCGCTTCACCGCCCCGATCGATGCCGGGATGACCACGGCTCTGCACCGGCTCGGTGTCCCGACCCGGAAAGAGATCACGCTGTTGACTCGCCGGGTGGAGGAGTTGACCCGGACGGTGGAGCGGAAGGGCGCTCGCCGTACGATCGCTCGCCGTGCGGTCGTGCGCCGTCGCGTACGGAAGCCCGAGCCGGTGGCAGTCGGCTAAACCCCGACGGAGAACCGCACGGGAAAGGCCCGGTCGATCCGACCGGGCCCTTTTCTCGTGTGGCGCCGACTGTCTCCCCGTGATCAGGCCGGCACCCGAGGAGCCCTGATCGGCACCGGGGAGGCTGCCGGTCCGAACCGAGGCTGCGCCAGGCCTTCCGCCCGTGGCCTCGGCGGCAATGGCCGCTCGCTCAGGCGCCACAGGAAGTTGCCCTGGGCTTCCTTCACCTCCGCTGCGCTCATCCCGCGGTAGCCATACGGGGCCCGGCGGAACGCGCGCGCCAGCGAGATCAGCGGCCAGCCGAACGGAAGGTAGAAACCGATCAGGTCCCAGTCCCGCAGCACGGCGTGCAGCCGGTTGCGCGCCGGCGGACGCCGCCGGTCCCGCTCATCCCGAATGAACGCAAGCGGCCAGCCCCAGGGGAAAATGGTGCCCAGTTTGCCCTTCGCCTGCCGGAGTGCCGGGAGCAAGCTGCGGAGCGCCCAGGGCCGCCGGCCATGGACGGCGGCATACTGGTCTAGCTCGGCCTGCATCCGGATCCGGATCTTGTCGGCCACCCGGCGGAGGCGGTCTCGATCGGGACGATCCAGCTCGGTGATCCCCTCCTCGCGGACCAGGGTGGCCACGTCAATCGGCGCTCCTACCACGAAGATGAGGTTCGCGGGAAAGGCCATGTACCACATCCAGGGCAGCATGATCGCCAGCAGGCCGATCGGCAAGGGGAGGAACGGCACCCGGAATATGGCCTGCATCAGGCGGTCGAGACCCGGGAAGGTGTAGCCGAAGGGATGGATCCATTCCGCGTTGATGATGTGGACTGGGAGCACCGGAACCCGATGCCGGGCGGCGAGCAGCACGAAGCTGGTCTTGAACTGCTGGAGCTGATAGCGCCGATTGAAGCCCTTGCCGATGCCGGGAACCCCTTCCGGGAAATAGAGAATCCGGTCTCCCCGCTGGATCAACCGCTCGAAGTTGTCGAACGTCATGTCCACCCCGCCGCCGCGACGCCAGAAGTTGTCCAGGCCGAAGGGGCGCATCCACCAGACGAACGACAGCTCCGCCTCGTAGACGGTACGGAACTTGGTCTCCGGTCGCATCCCGTCGCGACGCCACAGCTCGGCATCCAGGTAAATGCCGTCGTGGGGGAAGGCGTTGCCGCTGTGGTTGGCAGCGAGAATCAGGGGGCCGTCGGCTGGGATGCGCTCGGCGCCGATGATCCGGCTGCGGAACCAATGCTCGGAGATCGGCGCCAGCAGATCGCCGATCATCTGGCGACAGTATTCCGGATCAAATGGATCGCTCGGCCGAGGCGAATCGAATGGTTCCGGCATGGTCAGCCGTCCCGGTGGACAGCCAGCACAAAGGCGATGCCGAAGAAGCCGGCCCAAAGCGGCCACGGTCCACCGAACGCCATGACAATGGCGCCGGCCACGAGGCAGAAGCCGGCGATCAGGGTGCCCCGGATTCCGGAGAGCGGATGCTCGGTGCGGCGTTGGGTGCTCTTCTCCAGGACCCGCAGCCCTTCGGTGACCAGCTGAGGGATCTTGATCAGCGCGTCGATCAGGTCCGGGGCTCCGCGGAGCTCCTCCTGCATGATGCGCAATGGACTGAACTGGCGGATGAAGATCCGCCGGATGTGGGTTTCGGAAACCTCCGCCACGTTGAAGCCGGGCAGGAGCGCCTGGCCGACCCCTTCGAAGGTGATGAGGGCCTTCACCATGAGGACCATTTCAACCGGGAAGTACATCCGGTACTGGGCCCCGCGGGTGACGGACTCCAGAATGAGCTGCCCCAGCGAGAAGGTGTCGAAGGTTGCGGCTCGCTTCCAGCGCCCAGAGAGGTCGGCCACTTCTCGACGAAAGCCCGTTGGGTCGCCGCCGATGCCCGGGTCCGCGACGGCTGCGAGGTAGC
This sequence comes from Gemmatimonadales bacterium, assembly GCA_035519565.1. Taxonomy (GTDB): domain Bacteria; phylum Gemmatimonadota; class Gemmatimonadetes; order Gemmatimonadales; family GWC2-71-9; genus DATIWD01. Next base: position 7,617 of record DATIWD010000088.1, read on the forward strand.
GCGCCGCGTTGTCGCTATCACCAGTGACCAGGCAGTAGTAGTAGTAGAGCATGGTGCGGCGCAATTCGTTGTCGAACCGGCCCACCATTCCCAGATCGATGAACCCCGCCTTGGGGCCCGGCAGGATCACCAGGTTGCCGGGGTGGAGGTCGGCGTGAAAGACGCCGTCTTGATAAATCATCCGGATGATCGCTTCGGCCCCGAGGTCTACCAGGCGCCGGCGCTCCTCGAGCGGGAGCTTCCGGGCCGCCGGCGTATCGGGGCGCAGGCCGTCGAAGTACTCCATCGTCAGCACGCTGGTCCCGCTGTACTCCCGGTATATGGTTGGGAAGACGATGTCCGGCTCGTCCTGGAAGTTGGCGGCGAAGGTCTCGGCGTTGTCGGCCTCGCGCCGGAGATCCACTTCGCGCAGGGTGTAATCCACGAACTCGTTGATGATCCGGCGGGGTTGATACCGGGGGAACACCAGCTCCAGCACGCGCGCGAGCACGCGGAGCAACCGGGAATCCAGCCGCAGCGTTTCCCGGATCCCCGGCTTGACGCCCTTGATGACCACCGCATCGCCCTGCCGGGTCGTGGCCCGGTGGATCTGCGCGATCGAAGCGGACCCGATCGGGACCGGGTCCACCCAGAGAAACATGGAGTTCAGAGAGCGGCCCAAGTCCTCTTCGACCAGGTCCTGGAAGGCATCGAAGGACACTGCGGGCAGCCGGTCGAGAAGATGTTTCAGCTCCTCGGTCACCGCCCGCGGCAGGATGTCTTCCCGGAGGCTCAGGATCTGGCCCAGCTTGATGTAGGTGGGGCCCAGCAGCTCGAGCCGGCGGCGGAGCTGCACGGCGAAAGGCAGATCCCGAAGGTCACGGCGCACGAAGGGTCGGACGATGAAGGCCAGCACGGCCGTGAGCGAGAAGCGGGACTTCCCTTCCTCGCGGCGGCTGCGTGCGCGAGCCACCAGGCCGCCACAGAGGAGCCCGGCCAGATGGCGATTGACCACCAGCGCCCGGCGCACCAGGCCCGGCGGCTTGGTCACGGGCATGATCTCGAAGCGCGGCTCCTCGGGCTTCGCTCGGGGCTTGCGGCCCCGTGCCGCCTTGCGGGTTCCCGTCACCGGTTGCGTCACGGGCTCAGCGGTGGCGTCCGTATCGCTCATGCGCCGACACCCATTCGAGCGAAGAGATCGCGCTCGCCAGCGAGAGCTCGCCGGCCAGCACCACACCCGCGACGATCTCCGCGAGCTTGTTCACCTTTCCCTTGCCGAAGCAGCCCAGCAGCTCGAGACATTCCCGCTGGGTCGCGAGGCCGGTCCCGCCACCATGGGTCGCCACAATCAGGGACGGGATGGTGATCGAGAGATAGAGCCCGCCCTCGCGGGTGAGCTCGGTGAAGACCACCGCCGCCGATCCCTCCGCCACGTTGGCCACGTCCTGCCCGGTAGCGATGAACATCGCGGTGATCGCGTTGGGAGAATGGAGCCCGTTGTTGTTGGCGCCGGAGAGAAAGGCGCCGACGTTGGCGACTCCCCAGTGATAGACCAGCGTCTCGGGCTCCACCCGCAGATGCTCCAGCAGGATGTCGCGGGGAATCACCGCTTCCGCAGTGACCCGCTTGCCCCGGGTCCGCATCACGTTTACATGGGAGAACTTCTTGTCGGTGGCGAAGTTCGACTCGAGATAGAACCGGCGCACGGCGGGATGGTGATCGACGATCCAGCTGCTGGCCGCGAAGGTCGCCCGGCCCACCATGTTCTGCCCCGCGGCGTCTCCGGTGGAGTAGTTGAACCGCAGGAAGGCGAATTTGTTGGCCAGGTAGGTGTCAATGTCCTGGAGCCGGGCCACGCTGGAGGTTCCTTCCGCCTCGCGGCGAATCTCGTCCAGATGTTCCCGCACCCAGTCCCGGAAGTCCCGTGCCTCCCGCGCCGATTCGAAGACGAAGACCGGCGCTCGCTGCATGCAGTCCGACACCACGGTACAGGTCACCCCACCGCAGAGGTTGAGCACCTTCATGCCCCGATTGTACGAAGCGACCAGGGTGCCCTCAGTGGTGGCCAGCGGAATGATGAACTCGCCCTGCGCGTGTTCGCCGTTGATCCGGATCGGCCCCGCCAGGCCGACCGGGATCTGGGCCGCTCCCGTGAAGTTCTCGATGTTGCCCCGCGTGATTCCCGGCTCGAACGAGTAGCGCCCGAGGTGGCGGAGGGTGACGCCGGCGAACTCCTCGGCGAAGCGTTGTCGTCGGGCCACCATTTCCGGGGCGTAGTTCTTGGTGTCGTCGGGGTCCCAGGGGACCGACACCCGGTGGCCGTTCTCGGTCGAGATCGCGTCCCGGGCCACGATCTCCAGTCGGCCGTACTGCTCGGTATCCACTTGGCAGAGGATCTCGTGACTCCCGCCGGGCAGCGGCCCGCCGCTGGCCCGGACCCGGGCGACCTGCTTGAGAGCGAACGGAGCGGGTGCGGTCGGGGAAAGATTGGCGGCCGGAACCTCGTGACCGTTACCGAGATCGAGCCAGAGCTGCTGAAGCGGGATGTCGCGGTCGTCCACCCGGAGCTGCGCGACCCCGGTCAGCGTGGCGTCGCTGAGGCGGTTCTTGAGACTGAAGTGGAAGCCCTCACGGTCATTTTCCAATGAGCCGGAGGTGTAGAGCTGCCGCAGCAGGAGCGAAGGGATCTTCATAGGGCGCGTTATCCTCTGGAGAAGCCTAGCGATAGCGCCATGAAGGGAGCCCGCAATCGATTGTGAAGAAGATTGCACTATCGGCCCCCTCCCGCCTTCCGTGGCACCTCGCTATCCCTTTGCGGTGAGGCCCCCTACCCCGACGGTGCCGCGGGGCGGCGGCGTCGCGGGGCTATCCAAAGGGCGATCATGGACCACGGATTTCTGGTTCGCGAGCTACCGCCTGCCCTGGAGCGCCTCCGGGAGCTGGCGCTGGACCTCCGATGGACCTGGAGCCATGCCGGGGACGCGCTGTGGCGCGCCCTGGATCCCGAGACCTGGGATCGTATCCAGAACCCGTGGGTGCTGCTCCAGATCGTGGGGCGCGACCGGCTGGAAGCCGTGGCGGCGGACCCGGTGTTCGTCCGGGAGTTGGACCAGATCAGCCAGGCCCGACGCGCCTACCTGGAGGGAGCGGGGTGGTACGGTGAGACCTACCGGGACGCGCCCCTCAAGCGTGTGGCCTACTTCAGTATGGAGTTCGGGCTAGGCGAGGCACTTCCGCTCTACGCCGGGGGCCTCGGCGTCCTCGCAGGTGACTACCTCAAGACGGCGAGCGATCTGGCGGTGCCCGTCGTCGGCATCGGCCTCATGTATCAGGAGGGCTACTTCCGACAGGTGGTCGACCTGGAGGGCGGGCAGCACGAGACCTACCCGTACAACGATCCCACCACTCTCCCAGTTCAACCCGTGCTGGGACGCTCCGGTGGGTGGCTCCACGTCCCCATCGAGCTGCCAGGCCGGTGGCTGCTGCTCCGGGTCTGGCGGATCGATGTCGGGCGGGCGACGCTGTATCTGCTCGACAGCAACGACCCGCTGAACAGTCCGGTGGATCGGGGGATCACTGCCAAGCTGTACGGCGGGAATCAGGAAATGCGGCTCATGCAGGAGGTGGTCCTGGGCGTGGGCGGCTGGATGGCGCTGGACGCGGTGGGGCTCGAGGTGGACATCTGCCACCTGAACGAGGGCCACGCCGCCTTCGCCACTCTGGAGCGGGCTCGCCACTTCATGAACCGGCATCAGGTCCCCTTCTGGGAAGCCTGGTGGGCGACCCGCGCCGGCAACGTGTTCACCACCCACACCTCGGTCGGCGTAGCCTTCGACAGCTATGGGGTCGACGTGGTGCGGACGCATTGGCCCATGCTCCAGGGCTACTCGGAACGCCTGGGTATTTCCGTTGAAGAACTGTTGGGTCTCGGCCGAAAGGATCCGGACGACGCCACGGAGCCGTTCAACATGGCGTACCTGTCGATGCGGGGATGCGGTGTAGCGACCGGCGTTAGTCATCTCCATGAAACCGTCAGCCGCCAGCTGTTTCAGCCGCTCTTCCCGCGATGGCCACCGTCCGAGGTCCCGGTCGGACATGTGACCAACGGCGTCCACGTCCCCTCCTGGGATTCGGTTTGGGCGGATCGGTTGTGGGAGGCAGCGTGTGGCAAGGGGCGCTGGCTGCAGACGGTCGAGCCGCTGGGAGAAGCCATCCAGGCCCTGACGGACGAGCAACTCTGGGCCCTGCGCGGGGGCCAGCGTCGCGACCTCGTCGAATACGTCCGAAAACGGCAGGCGCGCCAGCTCGGACAGCGAGGGGCCGGCCCCAAGGCCGTCGCCCAGGCGGCCCGCATGCTGGATGCGAACGTCCTGACGCTCGGCTTTGCCAAGCGCTTCACCTCTTACAAGCGGCCCCTCCTTCTGCTCGAAGATCCGGACCGGCTGGTCCGGATCCTGACCAATCCCCAGCGACCGGTCCAGCTGGTCGTGGCCGGGAAGGCGCACCCCGACGACGAGTGGGGCAAACACGCGGTGCGGGAGTGGCTCCGGTTCCTCCAACAGCCCGTCGTTCGGGACCGGGTGGTGTTTCTGGAGGACTACGACATGGCCCTGGCCCAGCAGCTGGTGCAGGGGGTGGACGTCTGGATCAATACCTCGCGGCGACCTTGGGAGGCCTGTGGCACGAGTGGCATGAAGGTCCTGGTCAACGGGGGGCTCAACCTGTCGGTGCGTGATGGGTGGTGGGCGGAGGCCTACAATCCCGAGGTCGGGTGGTCGTTCGATGAAGAGGGAGCGGGGCCGGCCGAGACGAGTGACGGGGGCGATGCCGAGCGACTATACGAGACGCTGGAGCGCGCGGTGGTGCCGGAATTCTACGCGCGCGATCCCAAAGGAATTCCGCGATCCTGGGTCTCCCGGATTCGGGCCAGCATGGCCCGGTTGACCCCGATCTTCAGCAGCAATCGCATGATGGGCGAATATCTGGAGCAGATCTACCTGCCTTCGGCGAGCCTGGTCCATGCCAGAGAGGTGGAAGATGCCTCTGTCGCCGCCTCGCTCCGCTTCTGGGAGTTGGCTTTGCTCAAGGAGTGGGGCGAGATCCACTTTGGCCGACTGGATGTGGAGCAGCGAGATCGGCAGTGGGCGTTCGAGGTCCAGGTCTACCTGGGGGATATCGGACCGGACCAGGTGCAGGTGCAGCTCTATGCCGCGCCCTCCGGCGACGCCGAGCCCATCAGGATCTCGATGGTCGCAGCCGAAGCCATCGCGGGCTCGGTCAACGGCTACCTGTACCGAGCCACCGGCCCGGCTACCCGACCCGCGGAGGACTTCACCCCGCGAGTGATACCCTACCACCCCGGAGTCCGAATTCCCCTGGAATCACAGCTGATCGTCTGGCAACGCTAGCTGGAACCGTGGCTGCCGGAGGCATCCTCCCCCGCGTACAGAGCCTCTATGACTTCACGGAACCGGTGCTCCGCGATGCGCCGCCTCACCTTGAGCGTTGGCGTCAGCAGGCCGGAGTCGATCGTCAGATCCTCGGTCAGGATCGCAATCCGCTTCGGACGTTCGAACTGGGCCAGATCCTGAAGGCGCCCCAGAGTTTCCTGCTCGAGCAGCTCCCGAACGCTGGGCTCCCGGCTCAGACCGACCCGGGTGGTGTCGGTGATCCCATGCTCCGCCGCCCAGGGGATCAGGCGATCGAAATCCGGGACTACCAACATCGCGGGGAACGGCCTCCGGTCGCCCACCATGATCGCCTGGGCGACGAACGGGGATAGTGTGGTCCGGCCCTCGATCGGCTGAGGGGCCACCTTCTTGCCCCCGGCGGTCACGATGAGATCTTTGATCCGGTCGGTGATGCGGAGAAAGCCCTCGCGGTCGATCTCGCCCACGTCTCCGGTGTGGAACCACCGCTCCGAGTCGAGCGCCTGGGCGGTGGCCTCGGGGTTGTTCCAGTATCCCAGCATCACGTTGGGCCCCCGAGCCAGGATCTCCCCCGTGTCATCGATGCGAATTTCCACCCCGGGATAGATCGGCCCGACGGTCCCCAGCCGAATCGCGCCCGCCCGATTGGCGGCCAGGACCGGTGACGTCTCCGTCAGCCCGTACCCCTCGTGGATCGGAAGCCCGGCGGCATGGAAGAACCGGGCGACGGCGGGCGAGAGTGGGGCTCCGCCGGAGATCATCGTGGTGAGTCGCCCGCCCATGAGATGGCGGATCTTCCGAAAGACCAGGAGATCGGCCAGCCAGTACTGGACCCGGACCCACAGCGAGGCCCGCCCGCCACTCAAGCGCGCGTCCACCACCGTCCCGCCCACCTGGCCGGCCCAATGCAGCAGTCGCCCCTTGAGACCCGGGGTGTTCATCACCTTGGTATAGACCTTATCGAAGAGCCGGGGGACCGAGATCATGACCTGGGGCCGAACTTCCAGGAGGTTGGCCGGCACTGCCTGGATGGATTCGGCGTACGCGATCGTCACCCCGTTGTCCCACAGGAAGTAGTCGCAGGCCCGCTCGAAGATGTGCGAGAGGGGGAGCAGCGAGAGGGCCACCTGGCCGGGCTCCACCGGCAGCGCCCCGTGCTGCTTGGAGGCCGCAATCGTCGCCGCGATGTTCCCATGGGTCAGCATGACCCCCTTCGGGACCCCGGTGGTGCCGGAGGTATAGATGATGGTGGCCAGTGTATCAGGCGGAACCCCAAGGCTCCGCTTCCGGAGCTCGTGGAGCCACGGCAGGTCGGCTTCCGTGGTCTCGAGCACCCGGGCCATCGACTCCGCAGGGAATTCCGGCGCAGCCGGATCGAAGGTGATCACCCGCTCCAGGCTCGGCACCTGATCGCGAATCTGGCGGATCTTGTCCACCTGGGCGGCGGTCGAAAGGAAGACGATCCGCGCTCCCGAATCGCGCAGAATGAACGCGACCTGGTCGGGGGGCAGCGTCGGGTAGATGGGAACCACCACTCCGCCCACGGCCAGCGTCGCGTAATCGGCCACGGCCCACTCCGGACGGTTCTCGCTGAGAATCGCGACCCGGTCTCCGGGGCGGAGGCCCCAGACGCGAAGCGCGGCAGCGATCCGCGCGACCTGCTGTTCCACCTCCCGGTACGATAGCGAGTGCCAGGCGCCGGCCCGTTTGAACCGGAGCGCCTCCTGGCCGCCGAACCGGTCCAGTCCGCCGTAGAAGATCTTGAGGAGCGTGTCGTGCTCATACCGAACCAGCGGAACGACCGGCCGATCGGGCTGATGCGATGTGGGAATTGTCGCGGTCATAGAATGCACCTCCGCCTGCTGGTGGCCCGATTCCCTACGGACGCCGGATCCGCGCCGCCGGGGACTGCCCTCAGTGGCCGGCTCGACGGACCCGTTAAGCGGCTATGATACCGGCCCGAAACTGAAGTTGTCGTGAAGACCGATCTAAGAGGCTCGTCGACCCGCCTCGACCCGGCTCATGGCGTGCTCCGCCAGCGCGGCGATGGTGAGACTGGGATTGACCCCGGGATTTCCCGGCATGATGGACCCATCCACGACATAGAGCCCCGGGTATCCGTGGATCTGGCAGTCGAGATCGATGACGCCGGCGGCGGCGTCCGACCCGAAGGGGCAGCCGCCGAGGATGTGGGCGGTCATGGGGATGTTGAACAGGCTCTCGTTGACGGAGCCCATGGCAATCCCACCGGTTCGCCCCGCAAAGGCGCGCGTGATCTGGTGGCCGATCTCGATGGTACCACTGGTGGGGTGGGCCAGGTCCGGCTCTGAAACCAGCCCTCGGCGAAACAGGGTCGCGGCACCCCGCCCCAGGCGCATTCTGAGGCGACTGTCCTGGGTCTGCATCACCAGAATGATCGTGGTGCGCTCGGCCCAACCGGGGAGGACGTGGGTCCGCAGGAAATCCCCGGGACGACTGAGGACATCCATCACCGACTTCCCCAGGCGCACCGGCAGGCTCCCGGAGTCAATCATCGGGCCGCCCAGGAAGCGCATCGCCGACGATCCGGATGGATAGCGCACCGGCTCGATGTTGGTGATCGGGTCGGCCTGAAAGTAGGAGGTGACCGCGATCCCGGTCGAGTAATCGGTGCCCCGAGTTCGACTCACGCTGCCGAGGAGGGCCTCGCTGTTGGTCCGGACCATCTCGCCGAGTCGAGGCGAGATCGCTGGGAGCGAGCGGGTGACGTCGCGGCAGCGGAACAGCAGGCGGAGCGTGCCCAGGGTTCCCGCCGCGACGATGACGTTGCGGGCTCGCAGCTGGCGCTCGCGGTGCGGCAGCCACGGCCGGTATTCGCGGACGCTCACCTCGTAGCGGGCCCCATCCGGCTGGCCGCCCCCCAGCGGCCGGACGTCACGCACCAGGGAATCGGCCCGAATCTCGACCCCGAGCTTTTCCGCGAGGTGAAGGTAGTTCTTCACCAGGGTGTTCTTCGCGTTATGGCGGCATCCGACCATGCAGGCGCCGCAATGAGTGCAGCCTCGTCGGGCGGGGCCCGCGCCGCCAAAGTAAGGATCGGCGACCTCCTTCCCCTCCTCTCCCGGCGCGCCGAAGAAGACCCCTACCGGTGCCGATTGGAAGGTATCGGAACGACCCAGCTCGCCGGCGATTTCTCGGAGCACCGTGTCAGCCGGGCCGAGGCGTGGATTGGACGCGACACCCAGCATCCGGCGCGCGATCGCGAAATGCGGACGAAGGAGCGGTTCCCACTCCACCGGCTCGCGCCAGGCGCTGGTCGCGAACGCGGCCTCATCGGGCTCCATCAACACGTTGGCGTAGCCGAGGCTTCCCCCTCCCACGCCGGAGCCGTGGAGCACGATGACGTCGCGGAACGGGCTGATCTGCAGGATCCCCCGGCAGCCCAGGCCAGGCGCCCAGAGATAGCGCCGCAGGTTCCAGGTGCTGTTGGCGAAGTCCTCGTCCCGGAAACGCCGCCCCCGCTCGAGCACCACGACCCGATAGCCCTTCTCGGCCAGGCGCAACGCCGAAACGCTGCCCCCGAACCCCGAGCCGATGATGGCGTAATCGATGCAATCGCCCGGCATGAGCGGAAGTTTACGCCAGCCGACTGAACCTCGAATGAAGCCGGGATGAGACCGGCCGGTGGGCGACCCTCAGGAAGCGGCTTTGCGCAGGAAGGCCCGGATGAGCTTGACGGTTTCCCCCGGCCGCTCGATCGGCAGTCCGTGCCCCACACCGGGGATGATCGCCAGCTGGGCGCCGGGGATCTTCTCCGATAGCACGACCGAATGCTGGGAGGAGAGGTGCCAGTCCCGCTGGCCCGCGAGGATCAGGGTCGGCGTCGTGATCCTGGCGAGCTGGTCCTCGAGCGAAGGCCGGGTACCCACGGCGCGCAGGGCCTGCACCAGCCCCCTGCGAGTCATGGCCTCCACCTGATCGGTCCACTGGTCGACGACCTCGGGCGCGGAGCGCCGGAAATCGGGCGTGAAAACCCCGTAGGCCGCCTGGAGCGCCAGCCAATGAGGGGCGCCCACCACGGCGACCGTGGCGGCCAGCGCCTGGAGCTCGCGGCGGCGTACCCACGGCTCGGTGCTGCCGCTGGTCGACATCAGGATGAGGGCGGTGAGTCGATCGGGGTACTTGAGGGCGAAGTGGACCGCGGCCATTCCCCCCATGCTGTATCCACCCAGGATCACCCGCTCGACCCGAAGCGCATCGAGGACCCGGAGATAATCCTCGGCGACGTCGGCCACCGACCAGAAGGAACGGGGGACGCCGCTCTTGCCGTGGGCGCGAAGGTCCGGCGTAATGACACGGTTGGTGGTCGCCAGTTCAGCGATCATGGGGTCGAACATGTGACCCGCGCACCACATGCCATGGGCGAGGAAGACGGCGTCGCCCTGACCCTCGTCCCGGACGTACAGGCGAGCCGGCCCGACCCGGATCTTCTGCTCCAGCGTCGTCCCGCTCAGGTGGTTGCCCGAGGACGAGGACTTTCCCTTGGTGCTGGGCTTCGAGCCGGAAGTGGTCTCGCCGTGGTTGCCCGAGGTCTTGTCGAGTCCCATGAGTGGATCGCTACTCGGAGGAGGCGGGGTCGGGGGCTGACACCTTCGCACGGCGGTTCTGCGCCAGGATGATCAGGCGGAGGACCAGGGAGCCCGCCAGGGCCACGATAGCGACGCCGACCACCGGCTTGCTGTCGAGCAGGACCCCGATGGCGGCGCAGGCAAGACCGATTACGATCAGAACCAGCCGAGCCCGGGTCACTTCTTGAGGAAACTCTGAATGGCCTGCTTGAAGTCGGGATGGGCTCGAGCCAGTGCGTTCACCATGGCTCCCAACCGGATCCCTTCGTCCAGGCTCAAGTTGTCGAGCTGATAGAACTGCTTCTTGGTCAGCGCCAGGGCATTGGCGCTCCCGCCGGCGAGCGAGGAGAGTACGGCGTCGACCCCGGCGGCGAATTCCCCTTCCTTATAGACGCGGGACACCAGGCCAACCGCCGCCGCCTCCGAAGCCGACAGGACTCGGCCCGTGGCGGCGAGATCGAACGCCAGTTTCTCGCCCACCGCCCGTCGGAGCAGGGTCATCACCATCGCGGGGACAAAGCCCCGCTGGATCTCGGGGTAGCCGAGCTGCGCGGACTCCACTGCCAGCACCAGATCACACGCGGTGGCCAGGCCGGCGCCCCCGGCGAGCGCACGGCCGTGCACGATCGCGACCACCGGCTTGGGCAGTGCGCGCATCCCCAGGAAGAGGTTCCCCATCCGGAGCGCCGCCTCTTCGTTCGCCGCGGGTGGCTTGTCGGCAGAGGCCAGCAGCTCGTCGAGATCCGCGCCGGCGCAGAAGTCCTTCCCTGCTCCCCGAATCGCCACCACCCGGACCTTGGCGTCCAGGTCGGCCTGCTCCAGCGCGCCGTGCAAGGCATCCAGGGTCGCGCGGTCGAGCGCGTTGCGTTTCTCCGGACGATTGAGCGTCAGGGTGAGAATCCCGCCCTGAAGCCGTGTGGTTATCGCCATGTCACCTCGCCAGCGGCGGCTTGGGCTCCGGCAACCCGACGGTGCGGGTCCACACGCGGTCTCCCACCGCAGCAGTCACCACCGCCAGGGGAAAGAATCCGGGTCCCAACGGAAGGATGCGATCCGGCAACGCCAGAGTCTGCTCCTCGGTGGCCCCCGGAGCGATGATCGCCGCTTTCCCGGGAATCGTGATGACCCGGTCGGCTGAAGCCGAGAAACGGATCGAGATGTCCGCCACCCACCGCTCTCCCCCGCTCCGCTCCGGCTCCGCGAACGCAGGCAGCAGGTCGAGCGTCACCGGGCGCTCGCTTCCGGCAGACTCTGCAAGATCGGCACGCAATTGACTCCTGGGAAAGCTGGCTGGGTCGTTCACCAGCGGCCGGCCGATCGAGTCGCGCAGCGACATCCCCATGTCGGTCAACCTCGCCCAGATCGCGGGCTCCATCTCGAAGCCGAACTCTCCGGACACCGCCCACTCGGGAACCGTAATCGGTATTCGCTCCGGCTCCGAGCCTCGGGCGACCACCTTCACGTGCCGCTCCCCGCCCACCAGGACGAGGTTGGAGCTGACCGACACCGGCGAGCCGCTCCGGTTGGTGAATGCCACCACCACGCCGGCCCGAGTCCGGGTGGTCCTGATCGCCACCGGGCTGGTGGTGACCTGGAGTGAGACGTTCCCCGCCTGGGCTCCCCAATTGACGGCCACCGCCTCGTAGACGCCGGGCCGGACATCCTCGGCATCGACCGCCAGAGTGGCGCTCGGCGCCTCGCCGCCCGCGGTGATCTGATCCGCTCCCAGTGCGGGCTGACCACCGGGCTCGTGCAGAAATCCCAGCGCCTGCTGCGCCGGGGTGGTCCTGACCACGAGGTCGAACGGCCGATCAGTTTCAGTGCTGAAGGAAAGTCGCGCGTCTTCTCCCAGGCTCAACCGCCGCGAGATCGGACCGATCCGCGCCTCCGGAGGATAGGGGACGACGACGGTATTGACCAGGCGAAAGGCGGGGCCGGCCAGCGTGTCGGTCGTCCAGCCGCTCACCACCGCCGAGTAGATTCCCGGCGCCTTGAGCAGGTCGGGCCGATACTGAAGGGTGACCGTGGCCAGCGTCTGGTTCACTTGCACCGCGGAAGGGGCCACCAGCCAGGGCGCTCCGTTCTTGAGCCGGAAGGTGATGGTCCCGGTGTCGCCGCGGGGGCGAATCAACTGAAAGACCTGAGTGGTGTCGCCGGGGCCGCGAAGCCCTGCCGGGCGATATGCGGCCGTGGTCCCCTGGTCCAGCGCTCGCACCTGAACTTCTGGAAGCGGCCGCTCGGTCTCCAGCCAACGGAACGCGGCGCCCACGTCGGGCAACCCGGTGCCTTCGTCGAGGAACCCAAGCTGGCTGGCCGGCCGCGCGGTCACCATCAGGGCCTGACGAATCTGGCGCGCCGTAGCGGTGCGTTTGGTCTGGTTGAGCCCCGAGAGCAGCAGCGCAGCCAAACCGGCAGCGTGGGGCGAAGCCATGCTGGTGCCCTGCTCGATCTCGATCCCCGCGTTGTAGCGAGGCACCGTGGAATAGGCGGCGCCGGGGGCCACGATATCCGGCTTGGCCATTGAGCCTCCCCGAGCGCTGAAATACATCAGGGGATCCACATTCACGTCGTCGGGAGGCCGAAATCCGCCTGCCAGGGTGGCGCCCACCGTGATGACTCGAGTGGCCGAGCCGGGCGAGCTCAGGCTGCCGTGGCCGGGGCCGTCATTCCCGGCGCTGACGCACATCACCACATCGGGATGCTCGGCCAGCACCGAGTCCACCATCTCGTCGATCCGGGCGACCACGCCGGGGGCATTCCCCAATCCGAAGCTCAGATTGACGACCAGGGGGAGGCGCCGCGCCGAGGCGAAGCGGATGGCGTAATCGAGGGCCTTGATGATCGCTCCGGTACTGCTGATCCCCCCGTACACGTCCCGCCCGATCTTGAGCCCGATGATCTGCGCCCCGGGAGCGACCCCGTCGAATCCCTTGATTCCGTAGAGGTCGTTGCCGGCCGCGATCCCCGCCACGTGCGAGCCATGGCTGTATCCGTCGAACAGGAGGTCGAGGCGCGGGGTTCCCGCCGAATCGGCGAAGTTGACCGCGAAGTCGAGGGGGGCGACCCGCCCCGGTGCATGCCAGCCGAAGTATTCCTTGGCGACGGCGAAGTCGTGCACCGGACGGTCGTTGCTGAGCGAGGCGTCGCCCTCGATGTCGGTCATCAATACCCATCCGTCGCTGGCCCGGGTGACCAGGATCGGAAGCGTGTCGGTCGAGGCGCCATTGCCGTTGACGTCGGAGGCCGGCGGTTTCCCAAGCGCCAGCTCCGAGAGCGCCCCGGCATAGTAGGGACCGTGGGAGTTGAGCGCGCGGACCCGGCCGAAACCCCGGAGCCAGTGGCCCACGACCTGAACCGAATCCCCGCGAGGGACGACCGCCTCGAGCGGAATCTTCCCCTCCCCCGAGAAATCGCGGAGCTCGAGAACCTTTCGATCGCCGGTACTGGTGGTGCGGAGGCCGGGGATGCCGGGGTCGATGCCGCCATCGAGGATCGCGATCAGGACCCCGCGGCCGTCGTAGGTCGGGTGTCGTCGGAGAAACCCCGTGACTCCGGTGCTGCCGAGCGGCATCAGCTCCTCCGCATAGGCTTCGGCGGGCGCCGGCTTGCGCTGCGGTTCTTCTATCGCGGCGCCCGGTGGCGCAGCGACGCTGTCGCTCGGAATGGCCACCTTTGGTTCCGGGTGGGCACGAGGATCGACGTTGGGTTGTACCTCGGGCGCGGGATGCGCACACCCGAGCAGGAGAGCCAGCAATCCAGGAATGGCTCGCGCCGGAAATTCCCACCGCCCCCAGCGACGACTCACGACGAGCCGGCCGTCGCGGGCAGCACGTAGGCGCCGAGGTGGGGACCTGGGTTGTTGGCGGTAACGCGGAGCAGGAAGGCCAGCTGGTCGCGGGTCTCTTCAGCGGTCACGATCGAATCCACATAGCCGCGCGCGGCGGCGTACTTGGCGTCCAGTTGATGCTCGTAGTCGGCGCGCATCGCCTCCACCGCATCCTTCACCGCCGGAGCGGGATCGGCCTTCTTCTCCCGCGCCCTGGCCAGCTCGGGCCCGTGCACCGCTTCGACCGCGGAGTCGCCTTCCATCACCGCCATTCGGCCGGTCGGCCAGCTCAGGATGAAGTCGGGATCGAACCCCTGCCCGGCCATCGCGTAGTATCCGGCACCCGACGCGTGGTTGAGGGTGAGCACCAGCTTGGGCACTACCGCGGTGGCCATCGCCTCTACGAAGTGCGCGCCGGCCCGGATGATCCCCGACTGTTCTGCTTCGGGTCCCACCATGAACCCGCTCACGTCCTGGACGAAGAGCAGCGGCAGCCGCTCTCGACTGGCGGTCTCGATGAAGTAGGCCGCCTTTTCGGCGCTCTCGGTATAGATGATCCCCCCGAACCGCGGCTGCTCACCGGGGCGCCCCTTGGCCACACCCCGGCCGTTGGCGAGGATCGCGACCGGACGCCCCTCGATATACCCATGGCCACAGAGCAGCTCGCGGGCGATGTCGGGCTGGAATTCCTCCAGCGCTCCTCCATCCAGCAGACACGCCAGCACCGCGTGCATGTCGTAGGACATCCGGTGATCGTGGGGGAGGAGATCGTAGAGGTCGGCGGCTGACCGCCCCGGGGGACGGACCGGACGCAGCGAGTGGGCCACCCCGTGCTCGCGTGGCAGGCGGGACAGATATTCCCGGATCTTGGCCAGGCACTCGGGATCGTTGGCCGCGCGATAGTGGGCGACGGCGCTCAGCTGGGTATGGGTGCGGGCCCCACCCAGCGATTCCGCGTCCACCGTCTGGCCAGTGGCGCCCTTCACCAGGTTGGGACCGCCCAGCCCCATGAAGCTGGTCCCGTCCACCATGAAGATCACATCCGAGAGGGCCGGGAGGTACGCACCGCCGGCCACACAGCTTCCCATGACGGCGCTGATCTGCGGTACGTGCAGGTAGTGCCGCATGATCGAGTTGTAGTGAAAAATCCGGGCGGCGCCGTACTGGCCGGGAAAGACGCCTCCCTGGTAGGGGAGGTTCACTCCCGCACTGTCTACCAGATAGATGATGGGGATCCGCTGCCGCATGGCGACTTCCTGGGCGCGGAGAATCTTCTTGATGGTCTCGGGCCACCACGACCCGGCCTTGACGGTGGCGTCGTTGGCGACGATGACCACCTCGCGCTCGGCCACGACTCCCAACCCGGTGACCACGCCCGCCGACGGCGCCTGCCCATCGTACTGGTCGTAGGCGACCAGGAGGCCCAGCTCGAACCAGGGGCTGCCCTTGTCGAGCAGGCCGGCCACCCGTTCCCGGGGCGCCAGCTTCTTCTGCTCGTGCATCTTGGCGATGCGGGCGGCGCCTCCCCCTTCCCGGAGTTTGGCCGCGAGCTTGACGTACTCGTCGGTCAGCGCGCGCAGGCGCTGGCGCTTGGGCGCTCCGGCGGGTGAGGCGGTCACAGGCTAGGCGGTGAGGTGCTGGGCGGCCCAGCCCTGGATGTACTCGATGAGGTCGGCGGTAGGCGTGCCCGGGCCGAACAGCTTGCCCACCCCCTGGGTCTCGAGCGTGGCGATGTCTTCCTGCGGAATGATCCCCCCGCCGGTGAGCAGGATGTCGGAGCGCCCCTGGGCGACCAGCAGCTGGCGAACTCGGGGGAAGAGGGTCATGTGGGCCCCCGAGAGAATCGAGAGTCCCACCACGTCCACGTCCTCCTGCACCGCCGCGGTGGCAATCATCTCGGGGGTCTGATGGAGCCCGGTGTAGATCACTTCCATGCCGGCGTCACGGAGCGCGGCCGCCACCACCTTGGCGCCACGGTCGTGCCCGTCCAGACCGGGCTTGGCCACCAGCACACGTATGGGTCGTTGCGGTCCCGGCGTCTTGGTCATGGCTCGCCTCGCCGATCGGTTCGGAGAAGGAGTTGGTCGGTCAGGTCCCGGATCCCGCGCACGGTGTGTGCGTCGCGTTCACCGTGGTTCCCCAACGGATCGAGGAGGATGACGTCCATCCCGGCCCGTCGGGACCCGACCACGTCCACTTCGTAGATGTCGCCGACGTACAGGGCTTCCGCCGGCCGAACGCCCAGCCGGTCCAGCGCCGCCTGAAAGATACGGGGATCCGGCTTCTCGAACCCGACCAGTTGCGAGTCGATCACCACCTCGAAGAAGTGATGGAGCCGGGCGGCCCGCAACGCCTCATCGACTCGCCCATCGCTGTTGGAGACGACGCCCAGACGCAATCCCGCTGCACGGAGGCGCTCGAGCGAATGCGGGGTCTCGGGATCCACCGAGCTCCAGAGATGTTGTTCCCGATGCAGCTCGAGGAGCCGTTGGCGGACCGTCCCCAGGCTTTCCCGCGGCACGCCGGCCAGCGTGAAGAGCGTCTCAAGATACACCGAGGCGCGGTCACGGTCGCTGGCCTCGCCGCGCTCGAGCATCAGGGCCGCCGGCTTGGCCTGGGCCTGTAACTGCTCCGTAGTGAGGGGGACCCCCACGACCCTCCCTACCTCGCGCGCCAGGCGCGGGAAATCGAGGAAGAGGAGCGTGTTCCCCGCGTCGAACAGGACCGCCCGGAGCGTCAACGGAACCGCAGCAACGACGCGAGCCCTCGTACCGCGGCGCGAGCCTCTGGATCGTAGACCACTTCCACGTCCACCCGCTGCCGGAGCGCTTCTTCGATCGCCTCATCGGCGATGTCGAGCACCGGCACCGGCTCCCCTTCGCCGTGGCAGACGGCGCTCTCCAGGGCGAGTCGCCCCGAATCGGCGCAGCGATAGCCGGGGCCGCCCGCGTCGGCGTCTACCACCAGGGTCCGCACCTGCCCGCGACTCAGCGCCTGGAGGGTATCCGCGATGCCGTTGACCGCCCATCCCCGGCCCTGACCCTCCTGGAGGCGGTGCACCAGCGACCGCTCGCTGGCGCGCTCGTATTCCTCCCGGACTACCAGGGTAGCGGTGTGCACTTCAGGTGCCGTCATGTGCTTGGGATTCAGCCGGGTGGTGCCCATCAACCGCTGGGACAGATACTCGTGGAGAAACGGCGTGAGGGCCCCGGCCTCGGGGCCGGGACCGGCGAGCACGATGCCGTGCACCGGCTTGGCGCGGTCCAGCTCGAACAGGCGATGGGCCACAGCCTCCAGGTGCCGTTGTCTCTCGGCCCGGATCCGGTTGTGATGCTCGGCCTCTCCCCGGCCGGGTGCGTCCCGCCGGCTCCCGTGGAACTTCCCACCCCGAGTGGCATCGCCCCGCAGGTCCGCTACCTCCCGGGCCTCGAAGGCGGTCACCTCGAAGAAGCGGGCCGCGGTACGATCGAGCACGGTCGTGAGCACCCGTCCGAACTCGTCCTCGGTGGAGACGATCTCCCGCACCTGGGGAGAGCGGTCCACCCCCAGCCGCGAGCGATGGACCCGCGGGAGCGGAATCGTCTCGAACAGCTTCAGCGGCTCGCAGGCGAAGATGGCGAGGCCCTGGGTCGAAGGCAGCCGCGCGGGACTCTGGAGAAAGTCCTGTATCCGGTGGAGGTCCCGGGCCACCGCCTCACGGCTGTCGCGCGGCAGACCAAGCGCCGGAAGTCCCTGCAAGGCCCGCTTGATCCGGTTCTTGACCTTGATCAGGTACTTGCCGCCGGCCCGATCGCGCGGCTCGATCTTGAGGTAGAGACTCACCACCCGGTGTTCGCCGGGGCGAATCCGGGTGAGTCTGGAGAGCTGTTTGGGTAAGTCGGGAGAAGCAACCATGCGGGAAGGGATGATCAGAAGAACACCGGCTCTCGATAGGTCCCGTACACCCCTTCGAGAACCTCCCGGATCTCGAACAGGGTACAGTAGGCGCGGGCACAGTCGAGCATCGGCCCGATCACGTTGTGGTCCTCGGCCGCGGCGGTCCGAAGGGCTTCGAGCCGCTCCGAGACCAGGTGTTGATCCCGGGTCGCTCTGAGCTTTGCCATCCGCTGCCGCTGGGCCAGCTCGGCATCCTCCGTCACCCGGAGGATCTCCACGGCCGGCTCGCCGTCCTCGACGAAGTCAGTGACTCCCACGACGACCCGGCGCCTCTGCTCCACCTCGGTCTGGAATCGCGCCGCCGACCGCGCGATCTGACGCTGGAACCAGCCCGAGTCGATCGCCGGTACCACACCGCCCTGGGCTTCGATCTCGGCGAACAACGCCTCGGCCTCGCCCTCCAGCTCGGAAGTCAGCGCCTCTACGTAGTAGGAGCCGCCCAGCGGATCGTTGACGTTGGCCACCCCGGTCTCCGCGGCCAGAATCTGCTGCGTCCTGAGGGCAATCCGCACCGAATCCTCGGTGGGGAGGGCCAAGGTCTCGTCGAGCGCGTTGGTATGCAGCGACTGCGTCCCGCCCAGCACCGCGGCCAGCGCCTGGTAAGCCACCCGAACCACGTTGTTGTGCGGCTGTTGCGCGGTGAGGGTGACGCCCGCGGTCTGCGAGTGGAACCGCATCTGCCAGCTGCGGGGATCCCTGGCCTGATAGCGCTCGCGCAGGTGCCGGGCCCAGATCCGGCGCGCGGCTCTCAGCTTGGCGATCTCCTCGAAGAAATCGTTGTGCACATCCCAGAAGAACGAGAGCCGGGGAGCGAAACGATCGACGTCCAGCCCTCGCGCCAGGCCATGCTCGACGTAGCAGAACCCGTTGGCCAGGGTGAACCCCAGCTCCTGGGCCGCCGTGGCCCCCGCCTCACGGATGTGGTAGCCGGAAATCGATATGGTGTTCCACTTGGGCGTGTGCTCCGCCGCCCACTCGAACAGGTCGACGATGATCTTGAGGGCGGGCTCCGCCGGGAAGATCCAGGCGTGCTGAGCCATGTACTCCTTGAGAATGTCGTTCTGGATGGTGCCCCGGAGCTCGCCGATCGGAACGCCCTGCCGCTCGGCGGCCGCCACATAGAAACAGAAGACGATCGCGGCCGGTCCGTTGATCGTCATGGAAGTGGAGACCTGGTCGAGCGGAATCCCGTCGAACAACGTCTCCATGTCGGCCAGGCTGGAGATGGCGACCCCGCACTTCCCGACTTCTCCTTCGGACCGCGGGTGATCCGAGTCGTAGCCCATCAAGGTGGGGAAATCGAACGCGACCGAGAGGCCGGTCTGTCCCCGCGAGAGCAGGAACTTGTACCGCTGGTTGGTGTCCTGCGCCGTGCCGAATCCGGCAAACTGCCGCATGGTCCAGAGCTTCCCCCGGTATCCCGTCGGGTGGATGCCCCGCAGGTAGGGATACTCTCCGGGCAGCCCGGAGCCCTGGATCAGATCGGGCGGAAGATCGAGCGCGGAGTAGACCGGCTGGGTGGCGCGACCGGAAACGGAGGTGAAATCGGAATCCTGGCGCACGGGCAGCTTGCCCCAGCGCTCCTGCCAGGCGCGGAACTGCTCCCGGAGGCGTTGCAGCTCCTCCTCCGCGCGAGGCGAAGAATCGTCGGCCGCGAGATCCGATTCCCGAATGCTCATGCCCGTGTTCCCTGCTTGAGACCCTCGACTAGTTCGGTCGCAATTTCATAAGGCGAGACTCGGCCCGCCACCAGGTCGTCGAGCCGGAGCTGGATCAGCTGGTCCGCCTGGGCCTCCTCCCACAGCCACCGGCGGGCGGCGCGGGTGATCACTTCCCGGGTCCGCTCGATCAGCCGGCGCCGGCGGCGGTCCGCCAGGGTGCCGCTCGATTCCATCCATTCGTGGTGCGCGTCGAGGGCCTGGAGCAGCTCGCCGATGCCATCCCCTCTGGAGGCTACGGTGGCGAGCACGGGATGCCGCCAGACCCCAGGTTCCCCACTCGCCTCCTGGCTCCCGCCGCTCGACCGGCGCTCGGCCCGGACCCCGTGGTGAGCCGGGACGTGGCGAAAGGCCTGTCCCCCCCGGATGCCGATCGTCACCTCCAACTCCTGCCGCAGCCGGTCAGCGCCGGGCCGGTCTGCCTTGTTCACCACGAACAGATCGGCGATCTCCATGATTCCGGCCTTGAGCGTCTGGATTCCGTCTCCCGATTCCGGCACCAGCACCAGCACGGTGCTGTCGGCGGTGCGGGAGACGGCCAGCTCCGACTGTCCCACCCCGACGGTCTCGATCAGGATCCGATCGAACCCGGCGGCATCGAGGAGATCGCAGACCTCTCGGGTGGTGGTAGCCAGCCCGCCCAACGAGCCGCGGGTCGCCATCGAGCGAATGAAGACCCCGCTATCCAGGGCCACCGATTCCATACGGATTCGGTCGCCCAGGAGTGCTCCGCCGGTGAACGGGCTGGTGGGATCGACCGCGACCACCCCTACGGTGAGACCGCGGGCCCGGAAGCCTCGGACCAGTTGCTCGGTCAAGGTGGACTTCCCCGCTCCCGGAGGACCCGTGATTCCTATGCGCCGAGCCCGGCCGAGGGCTGGGTGAATGGCAGCCAGCAGCTCCTCAAAGCCGGGGCGCTCGTTTTCCACCTGGGAAATGGCTCGAGCCAGGCTCGGGATCCGATGCCCTCGGAGCTCGGAAAGGAGATCTGCAGCCATGTTGTAAGGTCGCCAGTGGAAATGAGATAGGCAAGCTGCTCGGATTGCCCGGGGAGCTTAAAGCGCCGTCTACGACCTACTCCTCGGGAGGCGGCGGGGCATGGAGCCCGCGCCTGGCCGCCCGAGTCAGTATGAAGACCACGATCGCGGCGACCACCACGGCCGCCAGGAGCCAGATCTCCACCCGCCGGACTCTTCCCAGAAGGGATTCGGCACTATCGCTCAGGAAGTATCCCAGCCCGGCCAGCGCGGTGGCCCAGAGCAGGCAGGCCAGTCCGTTGAACACGAGAAACCGGACGCTTCTGAGCCCATGAAGACCCCAGAAGACCATGCTGGCGACCCGGGTTCCGTAGATGGCGCGAGCCGCGAACAGTTGCCAGGGCCCCAGCCGGCGGGCCAGCTGCTCCACCGTGGGCCCCACTCGCCGGTAGACCCGAGTGCTCTTCAGCCAGCCCGCATGCCATCGTCCCAAGCCATACCAGGCGGTGTCGCCCACCAGATTCCCTGCGGCGCCGACCAGCATCGCATCGCGGAGATCGAAAAAGCCGATGTGGGCCACGACGCCAGCCAGGATCATGACCAGGTCCGCGTCCACCATGGACAGCAGGAACAGGGCGATCAGCCCATACTGGACCAGGAAGTGCTCGAGCTCCATGCCGTGAAATCGGTGGGGACGCGGGAAGAATGGCGGAATCTGAGGGCTGAAACTAGCTTGCTAGCCGATGCGATTCGAGAGTCTCCTGAGAACGTTACGCCCGCTTCCCGTGGCAGCCGCGCTCTGGCTCGCATCTCCCGCCCCCGTCACCGCCCAGAATTTCAGTGGCACCTTCTCGATCGAGGACCCTGCCGGCCAGCGCCTGGTGCTGGTGATGAGCCAGGATGGCTCGGGAAGGGTAACCGGGACCATGCGCGGGGGGGCCACCTCACTCACGCTCGAGGGACGGGTTTCGGCCGGAGTCCTCCGGGGCACCCTCAGCGGTACGCAGAGCTCGGGATTCGTGGAGGCCCGCCTCCAGAGCGATACGCTCGAGTTGACGCTGATCGACGCCGACGCCAATCATCGCCCCGACCCCTCCAAGAGTGACAAGCTCAAGCTGATCCGCGTGCCCCAGCCGCCCCTGACCGACACCACCAAACACTAGGCTCGCGCCCGCTCACGCGGCCGCGTTCGCTCTCGCGCCCAGGCTCTCCTCGAGGATCAGCGCGTCGAGGAAGAACTTGGTAGCCCAGCTCAGGACCTCGTACCGGCCATAGTCGCCGTTGAAGGGGTGGGAGCCCTTGATGCCGCCGCGGAGCCCCGGGTTGGGGCTGTGGCAGTTCTGGGTGGATCGCAGGAAATGGAGAAGCCGGCGGGCTGCTTCCTGGTAACGGGGCTCTCCGCTGATTCGACCCAGGTGCAGCAACACCCCCGCGAACTGGGCGCAGCCGGTGAGGCAGGACCAGTTCACCATGGGACGCCAGGACGAATCGAAGCGGCCCGGCAGCCGGCCGCGCTCGTCGATGCAGTGGCTGAGGGCGTCGGCGGTCAGGCGAACCCGCTCGAGATAGCGGTCATCGCCCAACTCGAAGTACCCGCCCAGCAAGCCCTCCATGGCATAGCAGGTGGTGTGGGTGAGCGGCTGATCCGGCTGAGAGAGGCAGTTATCGGCGAACCAGCCGTTTTCCCGCTGCTGGCTCATCGTGTATTCCAGGTTCCGGATCCCGGCGTACTGATATTCCTCGATACCGACCAGGTTACCGTACTTGAGCAGCGCCCATCCGGTCCGAGCATTGTAGGTGGTGCTGGTGGCCAGGGCGAACATCGAATTTCCCCGCCGCCAGGAGCCGTCCCGGTCCTGCATGCTGACCAGAAAGCGGGCGGCCCGCTCCAGGCCATCCCGATATGGCGAGTGGCCGGTCTCCTCGAAAGCCCGTTGCCAGCCCAGCATGACCTGACCGGTGTTGAAGATCGCCGGGGTTGGCGTCTCGTCCACCGTCCCTCCCATCACCGCCCCGTTGGGCATCTGCACCCGGAGTTCCCAATCGGCCATGGTCAGCGCCCGCTGGCGCAGGTCGTCCCGGCGGAGGCGCGCGGCGAGATCGAAAAAGGTGGGGATGATGTAGCCGGTGGTCTCGGGACAGGACGGCTGCCATCCCTTGCGCCCGAAGAACGGGATCCAGCCCACGCCGTAGCCTCGGGCCACGCCTCCGTCACCACCGGCGTCATGGGCTCGGATGAGCCAGTCCACCGCCTCCTGGAAATGCCGCCCTTCGTCCGTCCCGTTAGGCATCCAGCCCGAGGCCTCCCGCGCCAGTTCCGCCGCCGCCGCGGCGTTGTACCAGCCGGTGGTCTTGTACAGGAGGAGCGCCTTGGATAGGAGCAATCGAGACATTAGGAGGGTGGTACCCGGCATCCAGTGGTTCCCGAGATGGGTGAACACTTCGATGTCGCTGGCCGCTCCATCCCGCTCTGGTGCACCACGGATCGACCCCTTTCGCCGGCCACCCGTCCCCACGACCGGGCCCGACGAAACGTGTGAGCTATCCCCGAGGTGTAGAGAAAGAACCGGAGCGTCTGAGAGGAGCGGCCACGCCCCCGCAACGATCCGCTGTTTCCGCCGTGCAATGGGCATGCCACTATTGAAGGGATTCGGGGGCTTGTGATGTCCGCCGAAAGCCTTGCCCCAACACAGCTTCCCGCATGCGCGAGAGGGCTTCGCCCTTTGTCCGGGATCGGTCCGCAGCACCTCCCCGCCACCCCCGTGCCGCGCCCATGCCCCATGGGTGCCGGAACCTGAACCGCCTACGCTACTCCCAGGTTCTCGCTTGCGCCAGGCCGTTCGCGACGGTCCCTCCGCCTGACGCATCCTCCGGTGCGACGACCGCCGAAGACCATGGCGGCGACCCTACTCTTCATGATCGGAGCATCCATGAAAGGCCCGTTGCTCACCCTGTTGCTTCTCGCTGCCGCGGCCGGTCCTCTCACCGCCCAGGCCAAGCCCGCCGCTCCTGCCGCGCCGGCCCACGACACAACTCACATGGCGAAGCCGGCCACGCCCGCAGCGGCCCCCGCGGCACTGCTCGATCTCAACACCGCCACCCGCGACCAGCTGAAGGCGCTGCCCGGGATCGGCGATGCCTACGCGGACCGGATCATCAAGGGTCGGCCGTACAAGCGGAAGGA
>DATIWD010000089.1:0-14473 GCA_035519565.1 Gemmatimonadales bacterium
ATCGGCGATCGTCACTCACCAGTCGGCATTCCCTCATTCCCCCAGTCTCTCATTCCCTCCAATCGGCAATCGTCACTCACCAATCGGCAATCGCTCATTCTCGCATTCCCCCATTCTCCCATTCCCCCATTCCCCCGTGTACTATCCTATTCGTTCTCATTGGCTTCCCGCGCCCGTAGCTCAGTTGGATAGAGCATCAGCCTTCTAAGCTGAGGGTCGTAGGTTCGATTCCTACCGGGCGCACTGACCTTGCGGCGTTGACCGCTCGGATCACCAGCCTCACCCCCGGTCCCACGTGTCATCGCTTCGGATTCCCACCGCGCAGGACCTCCGCACCCTGCTCCGGCTGGCCCTGCCCCTCGTGGTGGTGCAGGTCGGCATGATGGCCATGGGCCTGGTGGATACCATCATGGTGGGCCACCTCTCCGCCGAAGCCCTGGCCGCGGTAGCGCTGGGCAATCTCTATTTCTTCGCCGTTTCGAGCTTCTCGCTCGGGTGCCTCCTGGCGCTCGACCCGGTGGTGGCGCAGGCGGTGGGTGCCGGGGAGACCGAGAGCGTCGCGCGCGCCGTGCAGCGGGGTCTGGTGCTGGCCGGCCTGCTCTCCCTGCCGACCATGCTCTCGCTCTGGCCGGCGGACCCCGTGCTCCGATTTCTCCGCCAGCCCACCGAGGTCGTGCCGCTGGCCAGTGAATACGCCCGGATCTCGAGCCTGGGAGTCGTGGGATTCCTGGCCTTCGTGGTTCTCCGGCAGACGCTCCAGGCGCTGGGGCGGATGAGGCCCATCGTGGCGGTGATCGTCATTGCCAACCTGGTCAACGCGGGGCTCAACTGGATCCTGATCTACGGTCACCTCGGTTCTCCCGCCTTTGGCACCAACGGTTCTGCCATGGCCACGGTGGTGAGCCGCTGGGTCCTGGCCCTGGGGCTCCTGGGGCTGGCGTGGCGCGAGCTCGAGCCGCGGCTGGTGCCGGTGCGGACCGGGATTCTCGACTGGGCTCCTCTCAAGCGCCTGCTCGCCCTTGGTGCCCCGATTGGAGTGCAGTACCAGCTCGAGTACGGAGTCTTCGGGGTGGTCGGCATGTTGATGGGGATCTTCGGCACCGAGCCGATGGCCGCTCACCAGGTGGCCCTCAACCTGTCGTCCATCACCTTCATGGTCCCCATGGGAGTCTCCGCCGCTGCGGCCGTCGCGGTGGGTCACGCCATTGGGAGAGGCGACATGGATGGCGCCCGGCGGGCGGCCGGGGCTGCTCTGGCCTGCGGTGTAGGCTTCATGCTCCTGGCCGGGGCGACCCTGGGACTCTTACCGGGTCCGCTGGCCCGGGTGTACACCGGGGTGCCCGGGGTCGTGACACTCGCGATGCAGTTGATCCCGATCGCGGCGGTGTTTCAGGTCTTCGACGGAATTCAGGTGGTCTCCATTGGAATTCTTCGGGGGCTCGGAGACACCAGGACGCCGATGCTACTCAACATCCTGGGCTTCTGGCTCCTCGGTCTTCCGACCAGTTTAGCGCTGGGAGAACGGTTTGGGTTCGGGCCGCGTGGGCTCTGGTGGGGACTGGTGGTCGGGCTGATCGTCGTGGGGACCACGCTCCTGCTCCGGGTCCGCCATCACTTGAGTCGTGAGGTCCGGAGAATCACGATCGAAGAGGCCCAGCTGCAGGAATAAAAAAGGGCCGGCACTTGCCGGCCCAGGTCGAGCTTCGGTGGCGCGGGATGTTTAGTGGGAGGCTCGCCCGCCCTCGTCGGTCGGCGCCGGGCGAGGCTCGATTGGCATGTCGTTGAGGGACTCCAGCACGATCTCGGGGCCCAGGACTTCGTGGAGGGGGACCCCGCTCTGCAGCTTGGGATCCAGCTCGAACAGCACCGCGTCGCCCGCGTAGCGGAGGGCCCGCACCAGGGCCCGGTCGGGGGCCCGGCTGTCTCCGAAGTGATGGCGGGCCTCGACCATCGCCTGTTGCTCCACCAGGAGCCGGGCGACCAGGAGCAGGTCCCCACAGCAGGCTTCGGCCACCAGGAGGTCGGTGAGCGAGCTCTCTGGGCGGTCGCCAACGGCTACCACTCGCCGAATCGCCGCCTCGTAGAGATCAGATATAGTCGTGAAGACGCGACCCTTCGCCTGCTGAATGGCCCGGCGCTGGGTCCCGATTTCCTTGATGAGCTGGCGCTGAACTTTGGGATCTTCGGTGAGGCTGACAGGGAGCGCCAACCAGAGGCCCGGCATTGGACGCTCCAGCTGGTCCTCCAGCATGGCCTGAACCGCGAATTCGCAGTCGCCGGTCAGGGTGGCATAGCGATCGGCGGCCCGTCCCAACGATCCTTCCTGTGCCCAAAGCTGCAGCAGCGTTTCGTACATCTGGTCGCCGGAGGGCTTGCGAGAGTGGGATCGCATACGCCCGGCTATGGGGCAGGGAACGTGCCGCGCAGGACCGCTTGAAAGGGCGAGTTGGAACGGTCCCGGACCCGGCTCCAAGTGCTTGGTCTGGTACCAGTTATCAGTAGTAAAGCGAGGTCTCACTTGAACACCCGAAATGGCGCCGAATTTTCGGGTCCACGCCGAGGCCATAGGAGATTGCATGAGGCCTCGCCCTCTCCCGAGTTGATCGGGTCATAGATCACGAATTAGCTTCGAGCGGCTCTCCTCCTTAAATACACCAACCCATTCTCCTCGGGCGATTCGACCTTGGCCTCGTCCCCCACGCTTGAGCGGTCCGAGACTCCGGTAGCGGGAGTCGAGGAGATTCGTCGCCACTTTCCGGCCCTGGCCCGCGAGATCGGGGGGCAGCCGGTCGCCTATTTCGACGGCCCGGGTGGGACTCAAACCCCGCGGGCGGTGGTCGAGGCAATGGCGGACTATCTCTACCACCACAACGCCAACACCCACTGGGCCTACCCCAGCAGCGTCGAGACCGACCGGATGATCGCGGCCGCTCGAGGGGCCCTGGCCGACTTCCTGAACGGGGGGCCCGACGAGGTCGCCTTTGGCGCCAACATGACCACCCTGACCTACCACCTCGCCCGGGCCCTGGGGCGCGGATGGGGTCCGGGAGACGAAGTGATCGTCACCGAGCTCGATCACCACGCCAACATCGCGCCCTGGCAGGCGGTCGAGCGCGAACGCGGGATCACGCTCCGCCGGGTCCCCCTACGGGTCGAGGAGGGCGACCTCAACTGGGCTGCTCTGGAGCAGGCGATATCCCGCCGGACCAGGCTCCTGGCGCTGGGCGGGGCCTCCAACGCCCTGGGAACGGTGACCGACGTGGCTCGGGCGGCGGGACTGGCCCGATCAGTGGGGGCGCTGACCTTCGTGGACGCGGTCCACTACGCCCCCCACTTCCTGGTCGACGTGCAGCAGCTGGGCTGCGACTTCCTGGCCTGTTCGGCCTACAAGTTCTATGGCCCGCATGTCGGGGTGCTCTGGGGCCGGCGGGACCTGCTGGCGTCCCTCGAGGTGCCCAAGCTCGATCCGGCTCCCAATCAAGCGCCGGAACGGATGGAGACCGGGACCCAGAACCACGAGGGGATCGCGGGAGCCATGGCCGCAGTGGACTTCCTGGCTGCTCTGGCGCCCGGTCCGGGATCCCGCCGTGAGCGCCTCGGGCGAGTTTTCGCGCACCTTCATCGGCGAGGGCAGGACCTGTTCTCCCGCCTGTGGGACGGCCTGGGCACCGTGGCCTCGGTCCGCCGATATGGGCCGCCGCCTTCGCGTCCCCGCACGCCGACCCTCTCCTTTGCCGTGACCGGCCATCGCCCGGTCGCGGTGGCGCAGGCCCTGGCTACTCGCGGAGTCTTCGCTTCCCACGGCGACTTCTACGCCGCGACCGTGATGGAGCGACTGGGCCACGCCGACGAGGGCCTGGTTCGGGCCGGCTGCGCCTGCTATACCAGCGAAGGCGAAATCGATCGCCTCCTCGAAGGCGTGGCTTCGCTCGGGTAAGGGGAACCCATGGCCCCGGTCACCGCTCCCGGCCTTATTCGCGCCCCTCGCGGCCGCCAGCTCTCCTGTCGAGGCTGGCACCAGGAGGCGGCGCTTCGGATGCTGATGAACAACCTCGACCCCGAGGTGGCGGAGCGGCCGGAGGACCTGATCGTCTACGGCGGGGGAGGCAAGGCGGCTCGCAACTGGGAGTGTTACGAGCGCATCGTCGCCACGCTGCGCCGCCTGGCCGACGATGAGACGCTGCTGGTGCAGAGCGGCAAGCCGGTCGGGGTCTTTCGCACGCACGACGAAGCGCCTCGCGTCCTCATCGCCAACGCCAACCTGGTGCCTCGCTGGGCCACCTGGGAAGAGTTCCGGCGCCTCGACGCCCTGGGACTCACCATGTATGGCCAGATGACCGCGGGCTCCTGGATTTACATCGGCAGCCAGGGGATCGTGCAGGGCACCTACGAGACCTTCGCCGAATGCGCCCGCCAGCACTTTGGCGGGACCTTGGCCGGACGATTGGTAGTGACGGCCGGCCTGGGCGGGATGGGTGGCGCACAACCGCTGGCCGCGACCCTCAATGGCGCGGCCTTTCTCGGCGTGGAAGTCGATCCCACCAGAATCCAGCGCCG
Source organism: Gemmatimonadales bacterium (assembly GCA_035519565.1). Lineage (GTDB taxonomy): Bacteria > Gemmatimonadota > Gemmatimonadetes > Gemmatimonadales > GWC2-71-9 > DATIWD01. Next base: position 4,558 of record DATIWD010000089.1, read on the forward strand.
AGTCGAGACCGGCTACTGCGATCGGATGTGTACCGGTCTGGACGAGGCCCTCGAGCTGGTGCTATCCGCCAAGCGCGACCGGAAGCCCCTGTCCGTGGGGCTGGTCGGCAATGTCGCTGAGGTCATGCCCGAGCTGGTGCGGCGCGGAGTCGTCCCCGACGTGCTCACCGACCAGACCTCCGCCCACGATCTCCGGCTCGGCTATATCCCGTCGGGCCTGTCGCTCGAAGCGGCCGCCCGTCTGCGCGAAGGTGATCCGGCTGCCTACGAGTCCCGGGTGCTCGACTCGATGGTCACTCACGTGAAGGCGATGCTCGAGCTCCAGCGCCGGGGAGCTATCGCCTTCGACTACGGCAACAACCTCCGGGGACAGGTGGCGGACCGGCGGGGGATGAAGGAGGCCTTTCAAATTCCTGGCTTCGTGCCGGAATTCATCCGGCCCCTCTTCTGCCGGGGAGCCGGGCCCTTTCGCTGGGTGGCGCTCTCCGGAAACCCGGCGGATATCGCGGAAACCGACCGGGCGGTGTTGGAGACGTTCCCCAAGAAGGAATCGCTGGCGCGCTGGATCACGCGGGCGCGCGAGAAGATTCACTTCCAGGGTCTTCCCGCCCGGATCTGCTGGCTGGAGTACGGCGAGCGGGCGGAGATGGGACTCCGATTCAATTGGTTGGTCAAGAAAGGGAAAGTGGAGGCCCCGATCGTGATCGGTCGCGATCACCTGGACACCGGGTCGGTGGCCTCCCCCAACCGGGAGACCGAGGGGATGAAGGACGGCTCCGACGCCATCGCGGATTGGCCGCTGCTCAACGCCATGCTCAATACCGCCTGCGGAGCCAGTTGGGTCTCCCTTCATCATGGGGGGGGCGTCGGGATCGGCTACTCGATTCATGCGGGGATGGTCTGCGTCGCGGATGGCACCGAGGCAGGGGATCGCCGGCTGGAGCGCGTGCTGACTGCCGATCCGGGAACCGGTGTCATGCGTCACGCCGATGCCGGTTACCAGCTCGCGATCGATACGGCCCGCGAGCGGGGCGTCGACCTGCCGATGATCGATCGATGAGGCGCCGAGATCGGGTAGCGGTGTCCGGGCTGCTCGGTCTGTGGTTGGGAATCGGGTGTGGGGGAGGAGACGGCGGCCCCACCGGCCCCACGGTGGCGACCGTGACGATTTCTCCCGACCCCGTCACCATCGATCTCGGAAGCTCCTTTCCCTTCCTGAGCGCGGTGGCTGACCAGGCTGGTCATCCCTTGAACGTTGCCATCACCTGGGGATCCTCGAACCCGTCCGTTGCCAGCGTAAGTTCCTCCGGAGTGGTGACGGCCCTCGGGACCGGAGCCATCACCATCACGGCCACGGCCGGTGGGGTGACGGGCCGGGCCGCCCTGACCATCCTGAGTCGCGGTCCCAAGCCGACTCGGAACGGGCGCACGCTCTGGATGGGTCCCAACCAGTTCGCTGGGTTGTTTGACGGCGCCACCGGGTGGCCGCAGACTGCTGACCGACTTCACACCTTCAGTTTCTTCATCGATTTCCTGGACACGGCTTCTCATCGGGCCCTCGGCGACGCGGTGCGGACCCTGGTCCCGCTTCGGGTGGACGTCAACGTCGAGGCCGGCGGGGTCCGGGATTGGGAGTGTTCAGGTGCCAGCTTGGCCTCGATCGAGATCGCGAAGATGAACAAACTGGCGGCGGTGGGAGGGCAGATTCGCCACCTGTCAATGGACTCGCCCTTCGGCCACGCCTTGGCCACCAGCATTCCCGGCAACTGTGGATACAGCGCGGAGCGGACCGCCGGAGAGGTTGCGGCCTACATGCGGGCCGTCCTCCTCCGGTTCCCCAGCGTCGAGATCGGCCTCATCGAGCCGGTTTCCTGGTATACGGTCGGAGCCCATCCCAACAATTCAGGTCCGCCGTATGAAGACCTCCCGCGAGTGCTGAGCATCCTGCTCGACACCTTGGCGGCCCACCGGCTCTCGCTGGGGTTCGTCACCGCCGATGCGCCGTATGACTACGACCAGGCCTTGCCGGGCGGGTGGGCCAAGCTCAAGGCTTGGCAGGACACGGTGCACGCGCACGGCCTCCGGTTCGGGTTGATCTACAACTCCGACGCGGCGGGCCGAGCGAGTGATCAGCAGTTTTACGACGAGACCTTGGCGGCGTTGGAGGCGTTTCACGATGCGGGAGGGAATCCCGACTTCCTCCTGGTCGAAAGCTGGTATCCCCATCCCACGCTGCCAGTGCCGGAATCCCAAGCCGGGACCCTGACCAATCTGATGAAGGACTTCATCGCGCAGTACGATCTGCTGTATCCGTGATGCGCCATCCCCAGCGATGCCGGTCCTGAGAAACATCGGAACCCTGGTGACCTGTGCCGCTTCGGGCGGGCAGGGTGACGTGCACCCCATTTCGCGGGGCGCTCTGGTCTGGACCGGCCCCGTCATTCGCTGGGTCGGGCCCGAGCGGGAGTTGCCCCGGGAGTGGGGAGACCAGGAAACCTGGGACGCTGGCGGGCGTCTGGTGATCCCGGGACTGGTGGACTGCCACACCCATCTCGCGTTCGGAGGCTGGAGGGCGGAGGAGTTCGAGCAGCGAATCCGGGGGAAGAGCTACCTGGACATCGCCCGGGCCGGTGGCGGGATTGCCAGGACAGTGGGGTTGACCAGGGCCATGTCGGAGGACGCGCTGGTAGATCGGGCGGCCGCCTTTGCACGGTCGATGCTGGCCCTGGGGGTCACGACTATCGAAGCGAAGAGTGGGTACGGCTTGAGTCTCGAATCCGAGCTGATGCTGCTCGGGGTTTACCGGCGGCTCTCCCAACAGATTCCCCAGCGGATCGCTCCGACCTTCCTCGGCGCGCACACCGTCCCTGAGGAGTTCAAGAGTCGTCGCGGGGCCTACCTTGAGCTGCTGGTCCGAGAACTAATCCCGCGGGTCGCGCGGGAGGGATTGGCTCACTTCTGCGATGCCTTCGTCGAAGAGGGTGCGTTCAGCCGTGAAGAGGCGCGCACCGTCCTCCTCGCCGGACTCGCGCACGGCTTGCGTCCCAAGCTACACGCCGACCAGCTGAGCGATGGTGGTGGAGCCGAACTGGCGGCTGAGCTGGGCGCGGTCTCCGCCGACCACCTCGAGTGCGTGTCGCAACGGGGGATCCAGGCGCTCGGGTCGGCTGGCGTGGTCGCGGTGAGCCTTCCGCTGGCGACGCTCTATCTCCAGCACGCCCCGATGCCGGCGCGCCACCTGATTGAGGCCGGCGTCCCCCTTGCCGTTGCCACCGATTTCAATCCCGGCTCGGCCCCCAGCTGGCACCTGCCCCTGGCTATGCTGCTCGCCTGTACGCTCCAACGGATGACCCCGGCGGAGGTATTGAAGGGGGCGACCCACTATGCCGCCCGCGCACTGGCATTGGAGCAGCGAGTTGGTTCGCTCGAGGATGGAAAGGCGGCCGACTTCGCCGTGATCGACGCGGAGAGCGTCGATCAGTGGTTGTACTACTTCCGGCCCAACGCCTGCGTTATGACCGTGGTGTCCGGCGAGGCCGCCTGGAAATCGGGATAAGCCGACTCAACCCCCGATCGCGGCTTCGACTGCCGCCAGGGCGGCCCGGCTGTGGCGGCCGGCTTCAGCGACCAGCGCCCCGGCCTCCTCTCCCAACGCCTTTCCATCCGTTCCAGGCTCGAGTCCCACCAGGTTGATCCGCACGTTATAGGCAGCGCCACGGCAAGCCGCCTCGGCGAGTAAGGCGGCCACCCCGGCATCGGATACGGCGTTCCGATTGCCGGACACGGCCACCGTCGCCGCCAGGCGAGTCACAGCGGTCGCTGCCCGTGCGGTCTCGAGCGGCACCCGCGCCGCCCCCAGAAGGGCTTCCCGGAGGGCGGTGGCCCGGGCGGCAGCGGCGGGGGCCGGCTCCTTGGGGAGCTTGGTAGCGGCGGAGACTGCGGCGTAGGCGTCGGCGTCGCGCTGCACCAGCTGCGCGAGGGTCTCCTGAAGTGCCGCGGCCTCCTGGGCGACCTGCCGCATCTGGGCATCGACCTCCTGGTACTTCTTCCTTCCTATGGTGAGTCCGGCCACCATTCGGGCGAGGGCGGCGCCCAGGGCACCTGCCAGCGCCACCACGCTCCCGCCACCGGGGACCGGCGTCGGGGCGGCTACCGAGGCCAGGAAGGCAGCGGTCCCCGAGGCGGGGCCTCCCGTGGCTTCCCGAATCCGGCTCTCCAGAACCTGGGAGGGCTTGAACTGAGCCAGCTGGAGGTGGTGGGTGGCCGCGGCATCCAGAGCGCGCTGGGGTACCAGCCCCACGAGCTCGCTCCAGGTCACCTGGGCTCCTCGCTGCTCGGCCTCCACCTTGACCTGATCGAAGGCACGGTGGATGGGAGTCTGGTCGGTATCGACCAGATTCATGGAGACCTGGGCCTGGTTGTCCACCTCGAGGCCGAGGGCCTTCACGAAGGGAAGTCCTCCCGAAGACTCCCGGACCGCCTTGGCCACCTGTTTGGCGACTGGGAGGTTGCTGGCCGGTCCCAGGTAGACGTTGAAGGCGACCAGTATGGGGCGGGCACCGATCGCGACGGCGCCGAAGGTTGGGTGAATGTAGCGCGGTCCGAAATCTGGGTCTCGCAACGGATTACGACCTATTTCATCACGTAATCCCTCAAATTCTCCCCGACGCACATCTGCCAGGTTGGCCCGGTCCGGGCGGGCGGCGGCTCTTTCATATAGGAAGACCGGGATCTCAAGCTCTCGCCCGACCCGTTCACCCAGGGTTTGGGCCAGGGTGACGCAGTCCTCCATGGTGGCCCCCTCGAGGGGGATGAAGGGAACCACGTCCGCCGCCCCCATCCGGGGGTGCTCACCCCGGTGTTTGGTGAGGTCGATCAGTTCCCGAGCCGCTCGGATCCCGGCAAAGGCGGTGTTGACGGCCTGGTCTCGTTCCACCACGAGCGTGATCACGGTCCGGTTATGAGCGGCGTCAGAGGAGACATCGAGGACGGCCACGGTCGGAATGGCGGCCATGGCGTCCCGGATGGCGGCAATCACGTCGGGTCGGCGACCTTCTGAAAAGTTGGGGACGCACTCGACCAGGGGCATGGTGCTCCGACTGGGGTGAAGAGGGCGAGAAAAGTAGTGAAGATGGAGGCCCGGAGGGCAGGTCCGGGGCCCTTTTTGACCATCCGGCCTGGGCGAGCTGGCTCAGGGCGGGTTCAGGGGCGAAGTAATTGAAATTCGAGGCGGTTGACCCCTTGACGGTTGAGAGTGGTACGGGTACTCTTTGGGGCTCCCGAAGTCGGGAGTTCGTTTCCCGCTCTTTGACAATCGATGTGTGCTATGGGTGGACGAGTGCGGACCCTGTGAACCGGACTGGTGCAGAGCCGGTCTGGTGAGGGTTTTAACTCTGTACATCGTGATTCCGACGGCAAGAACACAGTCGTTCGGGAAGAGCTACATATCAAGCTTGACCAAATTTCTTGGAGAGTTTGATCCTGGCTCAGGACGAACGCTGGCGGCGTGCTTAACACATGCAAGTCGCACGGGACCCGCAAGGGTTCAGTGGCGGACGGGTGCGTAACACGTGAGGAACATACCCATTGGTGGGGGATAGCCGGCCCAACGGCCGGGTAATACCGCGTAAGACCCTTGGAGCGCATGCTCTGGGGGTGAAAGCAGCAATGCGCCGATGGAGTGCCTCGCGTCCTATCAGCTAGTTGGTGAGGTAACGGCTCACCAAGGCGACGACGGGTAGCTGGTCTGAGAGGATGGCCAGCCACATTGGGACTGAGACACGGCCCAGACTCCTACGGGAGGCAGCAGTGGGGAATATTGCGCAATGGCCGAAAGGCTGACGCAGCGACGCCGCGTGTGGGATGACGGTCTTCGGATTGTAAACCACTGTCGGGAGGGACGAATGCGCCGCAAGGCGAGCGACGGTACCTCCAAAGGAAGCACCGGCTAACTCCGTGCCAGCAGCCGCGGTAATACGGAGGGTGCGAGCGTTGTCCGGAATCACTGGGCGTAAAGGGCGCGTAGGCGGCCGAATAAGTAGGGGGTGAAATCGTGCGGCTCAACTGCACGGCTGCCTTCTAGACTGTCCGGCTGGAGCACGGTAGAGGCAGATGGAATTCCCGGTGTAGCGGTGGAATGCGTAGAGATCGGGAAGAACATCGGTGGCGAAGGCGGTCTGCTGGGCCGTTGCTGACGCTGAGGCGCGACAGCGTGGGGAGCAAACAGGATTAGATACCCTGGTAGTCCACGCCGTAAACGATGGGTACTAGGCGTCTGGGGGAGCGACCCCTTGGGTGCCAGCGCTAACGCATGAGGTACCCCGCCTGGGGAGTACGGCCGCAAGGCTGAAACTCAAAGGAATTGACGGGGGCCCGCACAAGCGGTGGAGCATGTGGTTTAATTCGACGCAACGCGCAGAACCTTACCTGGGCTTGACATGCACGGGAAACCGGGTGGAAACACTTGGCCCTCTTCGGAGTCCGTGCACAGGTGCTGCATGGCTGTCGTCAGCTCGTGTCGTGAGATGTTGGGTTAAGTCCCGCAACGAGCGCAACCCTCGTTCCTAGTTACCAGCGGATAATGCCGGGCACTCTAGGGAGACTGCCGGTGTCAAACCGGAGGAAGGTGGGGACGACGTCAAGTCATCATGGCCCTTACGTCCAGGGCTACACACGTGCTACAATGGCCGGTACAACGCGTCGCCAACCCGCGAGGGTGCGCTAATCGCTAAAAGCCGGTCTAAGTTCGGATTGCAGTCTGCAACTCGACTGCATGAAGCTGGAATCGCTAGTAATCGTGGATCAGCTACGCCACGGTGAATACGTTCCCGGGCCTTGTACACACCGCCCGTCACGCCATGGAAGCTGTGAGCGCCCGAAGTCCGTGTCGGAACCGCAAGGACCAAGCGGCCGAAGGCGAGCGCAGTGACTGGGGCGAAGTCGTAACAAGGTAGCCGTAGGGGAACCTGCGGCTGGATCACCTCCTTAACGGATGGCGAGTAAGTCGGCCACTCTTCGGTACTTCGGTACTTCGGTACCTCGGAGTGCGTTTCGACGGAAAGCCTTCGTAAGTCGCCCGCCTTGCACGTCCAATCCCAAATTCAATTTTCAGCTTATGACACCGGCCCTGTTTGGGCTCGAGTGTCGTCGCTGTTTGACAACGGAAGTAGTGGTAGATCGCGGATTTGAGAATCCTTATTGAGAGACTTTCTAGAGCCTTTTCGAAAGAAAGAAAATAGATTGTCACTCGTAAGTAAGATCGCGCGTGCTCTGCTTGACTAAATACAGCTATGTAGTCAAGCGAGCGAAGGCATGTGGAGGATGCCTGGGCACACGGAGGCGAGGAAGGCCGTGGTAAGCTGCGATAAGCCAGGGGGAGCGGCACACACGCATTGATCCCTGGATGGCCGAATGGGGCAACCCGGCTGGGAGCGATCCCAGTCACTCGTTTCGACGAGAGCAAACCGAGGGAACTGAAACATCTAAGTACCTCGAGGAAGAGAAATCAACCGAGATAGCCTTAGTAGCGGCGAGCGAACGGGCTCCAGCCTAAACCGCGCTCCTTGTGGGCGCGGGGTTGTAGGACCCACAGAACCCTGTGAAGACGCCAGCCGAAGTTTCCCTGGAAAGGGGCGCCAAAGACGGTGACAGCCCGGTAGGCGAAGGCAATGGATCACAGGCGGTGGAGTTCCTGAGTAACGCCCGGTACGAGAGTCCGGGCGTGAAACTGGGGGGACCACCCTCCAAGGCTAAAAACTCCCGTGTGACCGATAGTGGACGAGTACCGTGAGGGACAGGTGAAAAGCACCCCTGTGCGGGGAGTGAAAGAGAGCCTGAAACCACATGCTTACAAGCGGTAGGAGGGAGCTCTGCTCTTCGGAGTGGATGTCTCCTGACTGCGTGCCTTTTGCATTATGATCCGGCGAGTTGCTACTCGGGTGCGAGGCTAAGCTGGTTGCCAGCGGAGCCACAGCGAAAGCGAGTCCTGTAACGAGGGCGCTTGAAGTACCCGGGTGCAGACCCGAAGCCAGGGCGATCTACCCATGAGCAGGGTGAAGCTGGGGTAACACCCAGTGGAGGCCCGAACCGGTGTGGGTTGAAAACCGCTCGGATGACTTGTGGGTAGGGGTGAAAGGTCAATCAAGCCTGGAGATAGCTGGTTCTCCCCGAAATCTATTGAGGTAGAGCCTGGGGGCGTGTTTGCAGGGGGTAGAGCGACTGGATGGGCGCGGGGGCCAGAGCGGCCTACCAACCCCAACCAAACTCCGAATACCTGACAAATGGACCCCTGGAGGCAGTCGTTGAGCGATAATGTCCAACGGCGAGAGGGAAAGAACCCAGAGCCACAGCTAAGGCCCCGAAGTGGCCGCTGAGTATAGCGAAGGATGTGTCCGTGCCGTGACAACGAGGAGGTTGGCTTAGAAGCAGCCATTCCTTTAAAGAGTGCGTAATAGCTCACTCGTCCAGCGTGGATGCGCCGAGAATGGTCGGGATTAAGCGGCCCGCCGAAGCTTGGCCTTGTTGCTTTGCAACAGGGGTAGGGGAGCGTTCTGGGAGCTGTGAAGGGGCCGTGGCAAACGTTGCCCTGGAGCGACCAGAAGTGAGGATGCCGGACTGAGTACGCGCAAATCGAGGTGAAAACCCTCGACACCGCAAACCCAAGGGTTCCTGCGCCATGGCAATCAGCGCAGGGTGAGGCGGAACCTAAGGTGAGGCCCCAGAGGCGTAGCCGATGGATAACGGGTTGAAATTCCCGTCCCGTCTCTAAACGTTGAACTATTCAGGGACACTGGAACGAAGCAGCAGCGGCTTTGTGGATGGCCGTTGAAGGGTGTAGGAGGCCTTAAAATCTCCGAGACCTGATCACAAGAGCGCGGGGCAACCCAAGCTCACGTGCTGTGGAGTCGACAGGCGAGAAAAGCTGAATAGGGAGTTTAGAGATGTCCGTACCGTAAACCGACACAGGTGGGTGAGGCGAGCAGCCTCAGGTGAACGAGTGAAACGTGGTCAAGGAACTCGGCATAATGATCCCGTAACTTCGGAAGAAGGGATGCCTACGAAGGTGACATGTACAGTGAAGCTCTCGTAGGTCGCAGCGAATCGGCCCAAGCGACTGTTTAGCAAAAACACAGGTGTGTGCCAAGCCGCGTAAGGCGCCGTATACACACTGACGCCTGCCCGGTGCCGGAAGGTTAAGGGGAGAGGTTAGCCGCAAGGCGAAGCTTTGAGCCGAAGCCCCGGTAAACGGCGGCCGTAACTATAACGGTCCTAAGGTAGCGAAATTCCTTGTCGGGTAAGTTCCGACCTGCACGAATGGCGTAACGACTTGGGCACTGTCTCGACCACGTGCTCGGCGAAATGGCAGTCTCGGTGAGGATTCCGAGTCCCCGCGACAGGACAAAAAGACCCCATGCACCTTTACTGCAGCTTGTCATTGGACATTGCACATCACTGTGTAGCATAGGTGGGACCCGTTGAGGCCCGGGCGCTAGCTCGGGCGGAGGGGCCAGTGAAATACCACCCTGTGTCGTGCGATGCCCTCACGGAGAAGAGCACACCTCTTCCCGGACCGTGGCAGGTAGGCAGTTTGTCTGGGGCGGTCGCCTCCGAAAGAGTAACGGAGGCGCGCGCAAGGTTGGCTCAGCGCGGACGGTACTCGCGCTTCTAGAGTGTAACGGCAGAAGCCAGCCTGACGGTGAGATCGACAGATCGAGCCGCCACGAAAGTGGGCCGTAGTGATCCGGTAGCCCGGTGTGGAGCGGCTATCGCGCAACGGATAAAAGGTACGCTGGGGATAACAGGCTTATCGCGCCCGAGAGTTCACATCGACGGCGCGGTTTGGCACCTCGATGTCGGCTTATCACATCCTGGGGCTGGAGAAGGTCCCAAGGGTCCGGCTGTTCGCCGGTTAAAGTGG
>DATIWD010000090.1:0-4268 GCA_035519565.1 Gemmatimonadales bacterium
CGGCCGCAATCCCATGTGCGCCGCGCCGGCCGCCGCCCCTACGATCGCCGCTTCGGAGATCGGGGTGTCGATCACCCGGGATTCGCCGAAGCGCTTCTGGAATCCCTCGGTGACCTTGAAGGCGCCGCCGTAGGCGCCAACATCCTCACCCAGGATGAAGACACGCTCGTCGCGCTCCATCTCCTCCATCAGTCCCTGGCGCAGCGCCTCGAGGTAGGTCGTCTCAGCCATGAAGCCTCCGGAACCACTCCGGTTCGACACGAGGGGGACTGGCAAGAACTGCGTCCAGTGCCGACTCCGGCTCGGGCAGGGCCTCGGCCTCGCAGCGTGCTACCGCCTGATCGAGCTCCCCCTGGACCCGGGTATCGATCGCCGTCAACTCGTCGGCGCTGGCCCAGCCGTTCTCCTTGAGCTGCCGCACGTAGCGATCGATGGGGTCCTGCTTCTCCCACTCGGCCAGCTCCTCCGGCGGGACATAGGACTGATTGTCGTGCTCCGCGTGTCCCTTGCGTCGATAGGTGACCACCTCGATCAGGGTGACGCCCCCGCCGGACCGCGCACGCTCGACGGCCTCCTTGGTGATCTGATAGACGCCGAGGACGTCGTTGCCGTCGGTGCGGAGGCCGGGGACGCCATAGGCTGGCGCCTTATCCTTGAGGGCGGCGACGGCGGTCTGCAATCGTAGCGGAGTCGAGTAGGCGTAGCCGTTGTTCTCGCAGATGACCACCAGGGGCAACCGCTGGACCGCGGCGAAGCTCAGCCCCTCGTGGAAGGCGCCGGTGCTCATGGCACCGTCTCCCACGTAGACCAGGCCGACCCGCTTTTGCCCGGTCAACTTGAACTGGAGCGTGATCCCGGCCATGACTGGAACCATATCTCCCAGGTGTGAGATCTGGCCGATGAACCCGCGCGTCAGGTCATTGAAGTGAATATTCAACTCGCGGCCGTGGGTGGGGCTCGAGGCCTTGGCCATGTACTGACGCAGCACCTCGACCGGCGTCGCACCCTTCACCAGCATGGAACCCAGGTTGCGAATCAACGGCGAGAGGATGTCTCCTTGGTCGCGGTCCAGGGCGTAGGCGCTGCCCACGGCTTCGGCTTCCTGGCCCAGGGATCGGAACAGGCCGCCGATGACCCTGGTCTGGCGATAGAGCAACACCAACCGCTCCTCAAGGGAGCGGGTCAATCGCATCCAGTAATAGAGTTCGTGGAGCTGCTCACGGCTCAGATCGCCCGGGTAGGTTGCCGCCCGCTGGGCGGGAGCCGTCGAGGAAGCCATTGGGATCCGATTGGTGGAAGGCCGCACGGCGTTGCGGGTCGCCGAGCGGGCCGGGGAGGAAAATTCGATCCCCGTCAAAGGGGAGTCAAGCGGCCGACTATCCCCCGATCCGGGCGGTGAACCCGGCGTCCGCGACGGCGGTGACCAGATCGTCGGTGCTGGGACCGTAGTCGTCCACGTACTCGACGTCGGCGTAACTCTGATCGAGACAGACGACGGCCGCCCATACGCCGGGGAGATCGCGCAGCGCGCGCTCGATCCGATCCTGACCGTCGCGATTCTTGAGTCCCGAAATGTTCAACCGGATGTGGGCCATGGGGCACCCCCGACCCAAGCTACGCCCGGGTCCCGGAGCATACAAGCCGCCGGGATCCGGGCGCCTGCAGTGACTAGCTCTCGATCCGCATCCGGTAGAAGGAGCGGTAGACGAAGACGACCGAAATCAAGAAGGAGGCCACCGCCAGCAGGTGACTCAACGCCGGCCCGCCTTCGGCGGAGAGATACACCCCCAGCTCCACGGCCAGCAGACCGAACAGGGTGGTGAACTTGATCACCGGATTCATGGCCACCGAGGAGGTGTCCTTGAACGGATCGCCCACGGTGTCTCCCACGATCGACGCGGCGTGGAGTTCGGTGCCTTTCATCTTGAGCTCGGTCTCCACCACCTTCTTGGCGTTGTCCCACGCGCCGCCCGCATTGGCCATGAAGATGGCCTGGAAGAGGCCGAAGGTCGCGATCGAGATCAGATAGCCGATGAAGAAGAACGGCTCGATGAAGGCGAAGGCCAGGGTCGCGAAGAAGACCGCCAGGAAGATGTTGAACATCCCCTTCTGCGCGTACTGGGTGCAGATCTCGACCACCTTGCGGCTGTCTTCGACCGAGGCCCTGGTCACCCCTTCGAGCTTGATATTCCGCTTGATGAACTCGACGGCCCGATAGGCGCCGGTCGTCACCGCCTGGATGGAGGCGCCGGTGAACCAGTAGATCATGGCGCCACCGGTGATGAGCCCCAGCAGGAAGGGCGGATGGAGGATCGACAGGTTCTCTACTTCGCTGGTGAGACCGTGGGTCAGCGCCATGATAATGGAGAAGATCATGGTCGTCGCCCCCACGACCGCGGTCCCGATCAGCACTGGCTTCGCGGTGGCCTTGAAGGTATTCCCCGCTCCGTCGTTCTCCTCGAGCAGCTCCTTGGCCACGGTGAAGTTCACGTCCACGTTGAAGTCCTTCTTGAGCTCCGCCTGAATCCCGGGAAGGGTTTCGATGACCGAGAGCTCGTAGATCGATTGCGCGTTGTCGGTGACGGGGCCGTAGCTGTCCACCGCGATGGTCACCGGGCCCATGCCGAGGAAGCCGAACGCCACCAGGCCGAAGGCGAAGATCGCGGGTGCCTTCATGAACGCGTCCAGGCCCAGCGTGCTGACGCCAAAGGCCACGGCCATGAGGCCCATGATCGCGATCCCCAGCCAGTAGGCCGAGAAGTTTCCGGCCACCAGCCCCGACAGGATGTTGAGCGACGCGCCGCCTTCGCGAGAGGAAGTCACCACCTCGCGGACATGGGCGGATTGCATCGAGGTGAAGATCTTCACCATCTCCGGGATGATGGCTCCTGCCAGCGTGCCGCAGCTGATCACGGTGGAGAGCTGCCACCAGAGATCGGTGTTCCCGTTGAGATCGGGAATCACGAACCGGGAGAGCAAGTAGGTCAGCGCCACCGAGACGAGCGAAGTAAGCCACACCAGCTGCGTCAGCGGCGCTTCGAAGTCGAACCTGGCCGTGTTCCCGTAGCGGGCCTTGGCCACGCTGTTGCTGACCAGATAGGAGAACCCCGAAGCCAGCACCATCATGATGCGCATCAGGAAGATCCAGACCAGCAACTTGGCCTGTACCGTTGGATCCGGCACCGCCAGCACGATGAAGGTGATGAGGGCCACGCCGGTGACCCCATAGGTCTCGAACCCGTCCGCGGTCGGACCCACCGAGTCGCCCGCGTTGTCTCCCGTGCAGTCGGCGATCACGCCCGGATTCCGGGCGTCGTCCTCCTTGATCTTGAAGACGACCTTCATCAGGTCGGAACCGATGTCGGCGATCTTGGTGAAGATGCCGCCGGCGATTCGGAGCGCCGCCGCCCCCAGCGATTCCCCGATGGCGAAGCCGAGGAAGCAGGCGCCGGCCACCTCCGACGGGATGAACAGCAGGATCGCCAGCATGAACAGCAGCTCGACCGAGATCAGCATCATCCCAACGCTCATCCCGGCGCGGAGCGGAATCTCGTACACCGGGAAGGCCTTCCCGTTCAAGCTGGCAAAGGCGGTCCGCGAGTTGGCCAGGGTGTTGATCCGGATCCCGAACCAGGCGACGCCGTAGCTCCCCGCCATTCCGATCAGGCTGAACAGCAGGATGATGCCGATCTTGGGAAGTGCGAGGCCGGTCAGCACGAAGTAGATGACGATGACCGTCCCGATGAAGCCCAGCAGGATGAGCAGGAACCGGCCCTGCTGCAGCAGGTAGGCCTTGCACGTCTCGTAGATCAGCTCGGAGATCTCGGCCATCGACCGGTGGACCGGCAGATTCTTCACCCGGGAGTAGCTGGTGAGCCCGAACAGCAGCCCCAGCACGCAGACCACTAGGCCGGACAGCAGGATCTGGTGGCCGGTGAAGCCGAGAAAGTTCCCCTGATTGAGATCGGGGAGCTTGAGGTTCACCTCCCCGCCAGGCCGGTGCTCCGGGGTCTGAGCCGCCAACGGCAGGCTCACGAGGGCGGCGCTCGTCGCGAGGAGCATGGCCTTGACCAGCCACGCATGCACCCGGCGGCTGACTCCGTCCAGCATGATCATCGAGAATTCTCCTGAGGTTTGCCTCTGTGCGCCCGGCGGCCCGACGGCCCCGCGGCGCTAGTACGCGCCCCGCGCCACATGCGCAGGGTCGGCCAGCGAATGGATCTCGGTCAGAAACCGCTTGGCGAGCCTGTCGGCCTCGCTCTCGCCCG
>DATIWD010000091.1:0-4664 GCA_035519565.1 Gemmatimonadales bacterium
GCAGTCGTCAGCCCCAGCTCCGCCTCATGCACTGCCCCGCGCAGCATCGCCTCCCGCGCCCCCTTGAAGAGATAGGGTGTGCCTTCTTCCACTCTCCCGGAGCGCATGCAGTGCCATGCGATCTCCAGGCCAGAAGCTTCCTGGCCTTCCCGTTCCGCCACCAGCAGCCGATTCGCGATCTGACTGTGCAGCACCTTTCTGAGCGGCGACGGTACGCTCAAGTAGGCATGACCCCGGATCAGTTCGTTCCGGAATTCCAGCTCCTCGCCACCGTCGCGCAGCAGCCTGAACTCGGTCAGGCGCGCCATGCCGGTCATCGTCTGGGCCAAACTCAGGTCCACCAGGTTGTACATGGTGAGATCGTTGAGCCGGCTGCCGAGAATAGACGCCAGGTTCAAGACATTGCGGGTGGTGGCGTCCAGCTCCCCGATTGTCCGATCCACCAGCTGGCGATAGATGTCCTCCGGTGCGGGTGACCCCGTCAGTTCCGCCGACATCCCGCCGAGGGTGAGCGCCAGGCAGTGATCCTGATTCACGCGCCAGTCCCGGACCAGGAGCTCCAGGACCATGGGAAATCCGGAAGCCGCCCGGACGATGGCGCGCCGCACCAGTGACGGAGGCTGGGGCTGGTCGTCGCTGACCAGAGCGCTGAGCAGCTGCTGGCTCTCTTCGTCGGTGAGGGGAGGGAGATCCAGCAGCTCCAGGCCCAGGTGCTTTCGGTTCTCACGCAGGCGCCGGGCATTGGGAGACCGATGCAGCTCGGCAGGGCGCGCGGTGAGAAGGATCATGATCCGCTGCGCCTGGATCCGCCGCATGACCAGGTGAAGGACCGCTACGCTGGCATCGTCGGAGAGGTGAACGTCGTCCACCACCAGGATGACCGGCGTTTCCTCGGCGATAGCCGTGAGGAGTTGGTGGACGCCCTCGGCCAACCGCACTCTTGCGGTCTCTCCCTGACTGTCCGGGGCGGTGGGGATCGTGGAGTATCGCTGGCGGACTTCGGGAACGGTGCGCGCCAGTTCTGCCAGCCATTCCGGTGGCGTTGCCGTTGCGCCGGGGCGGTCGATCATCGATCGAACCAGACCGCTCACCGCCGCGTAGGGGATTTCCCGCTCGACCTCATAGCACTGGACCCTGGCCGAGGCGGCTCCCTCGAGCCCGGCCGCCGTGACCAATCGCTCGACCAGGGTGCTCTTGCCTACTCCCGAGTCTCCCAGGATCAGCAGGTGCGACCCGGCACCGTCCCGGGTGCCTTCCCAGGCCTCGTACAGTTTCCGGTATTCCGTGCTCCGGCCCACGAAATGATGACCCCGCCATTGATCGGTCTGCACTGCAGGGACGTGATTGGTGTTGGCGCGCTCCCAGCCCCGGCGCCGGAGGCGCAGCGCGATCCCCTCCAGGAGCGGTGAGGGCTGAGCCTCGAGTTCCTCGGCCAGGTGGGTCTTCCAGGTCTCGAAAATCTTGAGTGCATCCAGCCGATCGCCTGCGAAGGCCCGAGCCTCCATCTTGGCCCGGATGGCGTCCTCGCTGAGCTCGTCGATGGCCAGCATGCGTTCGGCGAGCGTCTCGATCCGCCGGAAGTCGCCGGTACGCCGGCAACGATCCATGAGCTTGACCAGACCATCGCGGATGGCAGGGAGCAGGCGGGCCTGCTGGCGGTCGCGCCAGAGCATGAATTCGCCGGCATCAGGCAGGTCGAACCCCTCGAGGAAGCTGCAGACTTCGAGTGGAGGCTGGAACTCGTCGCCCAGGATGTCGCCAGTGAGAAGCCGGTCGATATCCAGATCGAGATAGGGATAGGCGAATCGGACGTGGTCGCGATCGGCTTCGATGGCATCGCCACCGAGCTTGCCGCGAAGCACTGAGAGGGCGGTGCCGAGAGAATGGCGACCTTCACCTCCAGTCGCGCGGGGCCAGAGGAGCTCAGCCAGCCTCTCTCGCCGATGGGGCAGCCGGGCTTCCGTAGCGAGGTACACCAGGAGTGCCAGGTGCTTACGCACCCGGAACCGGCTCGCGTCCCCGGCAGGGGTTCGGAGCTCCGGAGTTCCGAGGCAGCGAAGAAAGAAGCGCGACGGCATTGGTCGTAGGGACTCGGCGTTGATACCCTATCGCACGGGCGTCAACCGACCCTCAAATCCTTTTCCCGCAGTCGGTCCCGTCCCATGAGTCCACGGGACCTCACGACCGCTTTCGCCAACCGATTGGACGGAGTGATACAGGGGTCCCAAGGGCTCGGCCGAACCCGTGAGCTGGCTTCGGCGAAGTTATCTGCTGGTGAGCACTCGGCAACCGCAGGGGAATTCCCGATCTCGTTTCACCAGGGAACGAGAACCTCGTGGCGCCGAAAGGTGTCTTTAAGGCAGAACGGGGTTGTATAAAGTCTCACCCGATCCAGCGTCCCCAGCTTGATTCTCCGCCCCGGACTCATGATTGTTGGAATGGCCATCACCGCGTTCCACTGGGGTACCCCCCACTTTGGATCCTGCATGCGCTTGAGCAGGCAGTATGGGCTGTCTGTGCTTCTCGGGCTGGGCCTCCTGGCCGGCTGTGGCGATGTGGGGAGCAGTCCCCGCTCGCCCACGCTGGACAAGGCCCAGGCCCAGTTCATTGGCGGCCTGGTGGCGGCCCAGCTCTCCGACCTGATCGGGGACCTGACCGGGGCCGACTCAAGCCGGGGCGGGTTCAGCGCCTTTCTCCGGCAGAGCTCTACCGTTTCCCGAATCGCTCCCCTGATCGCCCAGGCCCGCCAGTTGGGCTCCAAGTACCGCTTCGTCCTGCCCAGCCTGGCCTTCCCCTGCGACCCCGAGGGGACCAACGCCGAGGACTCGGATGGGGATGGCATCGCCACCGACGACACCCTGACGTTCACGCCGGCCAACTGCGGGGGCCAAGACCGGGAGAGCGGCCTGGTGACCTCGGTGAGCGGTACGGTCCGGGTCCAGGACATCGGCGCCATCTATGGCTTCCAGCTGACCCTGAGCGATTTCGAGGTCTCGATGGTGCCCCGGGGGCAGCGGCAGGGGACCACCATCGTGCTCAACGGGACCTATCGGGCCAACGTGAACGCCACCGGGGCCAGCGCCGTGCAGGACCTCGACTACGACATCCAGATCGCCGGGGCCCCACCGGTCTCGGTGAGCTACAACTGGGACGCCGAGTTCACGCCGATGGAGGGGATGCGGATCAGCCCCAACCGGCGCTGGCCCAACGGCACCTTCGATATCACGGGGAACCTCGACTACAGCGTGGGCGACAACCAGATGAGCTTCTCACTCGACACCACCGACCCGCTGATCTATGAGCCGGAGTGCGAGACCCCGCCGCCTTTCAGCTCGGGCGAGCTCCAGGGAGTACTCACCACCAGCCAGAGCTCGGGCTTCACGCTGACGCACCGCCATTGCGGCGCGGCGCCCGCGGTCTCCGCGGTCCGAGGCGGCGTCTAATACGTTCTTCTGCTTTTCTTCACTCCCCCGAAACCACGCCGAAATAAATTGACCGGGTGATTCAGGTCACCGACCCGGTCGGTGCTCTCTGGTCCAAATTGACGGTTCTAGTTAGCTAGTAACGACGGGCTCCGCGCCCGTGGCGAGTCCCATCCAGCTGGAGATCCATCATGACTTCCCGTGTCCACACGCATCTGCTCGGTGGCCTGGCCACCGCTTTCTGCCTCGGCGCCGCCGCCTGCAGCAGCGATCCTGCCGGCACCAGCAACACCAGCGGCAATCTCACGCCGGCCCAGGTGGCCGAGGTGGGGTCCGCCGCCTCCGATGAAATCGCGGCCTCGGTGAGCGCGCTGCCGGTGTCGGGCCCCGAAGATCCGTTCGGCGCCTTTGCCGCGTCAGGACCGCAGCCGTTTAATCCGGGCCACATGGCCGGCCACTGCCCGGCGGTCTCTCCCAATCCCATCGAGGATCCGGACAACGACCACGTGCCGACCCTGCTGACACTGACCTGGGATCCGGACATCTGCACCTTCAGCTTCTGGCATCACGGCAGCTTCACCATCTCCGGCTCCTGGAGCCTCTCGGATCCGTTCCCGGACAATCCGGGGTGGGACCGCGACGCGACTATCGACAACCTGGCCTGGACCCGGGTGTTCGGGACCGACTCGGTGGTCGAGAGCCGGAATGGAACCCGGAGCGTACGGGGCACGGCCGACAACCTGACCGGCCAGGAAGACATCACGACCCTGCGCCACGTCACCGGGAAGGATGACGCCACGGTGCATCGGCAGGGGAGCATCAGCTTCTCGCCCGACCAGGGCCTGCAGCTGGTCTTCGGGGATCCGATCCCCAGCGGCTCGATCTCGATCGACGGGAGCCTGACCTGGACCCGCGGCGCCAACAGCTTCGAGTTCGACGTCACCACGGCGACGCCGCTGCATTACAACGTGACCGATCCGGCCTGCGCGGCGGTCCCGCCCAGATTGCGGATCGATGCGGGCGAGCTGGACCTGACCCGCACCAGGAACGGGGTGAGCAGCGGGACGCTGAAGATCACCTGGTCGGCGTGTGGCCAGGAGCCGACCAAGGAGTTCGTGCCGGCGGCGTAGCATGTCGAGGCGGGTCAATTTGCCTGGCGCCCTCCGGAGCCCGACGATAGGTTTCGATCTCGAAGCCTCATCGTCATCGGTTTCTCGGGGGGCGTCATGATTTTTGGTATCG
>DATIWD010000092.1:0-21146 GCA_035519565.1 Gemmatimonadales bacterium
TCTCGGAGCCGTCCAACCCGTGGGTCAGCGGCGTTTCCGGTCTGTTTACGGTCGAGTTCTATCAGCGGGTGCGCGGTTATCTCGGGGACCGTGGCGTGTTCGGCCAGTGGCTGCACCTCTATGAGATCAACGACGAGCTGGTCTTGAGCGTCCTCGCGGCGCTGCATCGGACCTTTCCGTGGTACCAGGTCTTTCTCGTCTCGGGAGCGGACATGCTGATCGTCGCCAGCATGGATCCGCTTCCCGCTCCCGATTGGTCCATCTTCCGGCTGCCTCGGGTGGAGGAGGGACTCTGCACCAGCGTACCGTTCACGCCCCGGATGCTGGAAGCGACCCGCCTGGCCAACCAGCAGGCGCTGGGTCCCCTGCTCGACCGCTGGGGGACGATCAATTCCGACTTCTACCCGGCGCTGGACCTGGGGGCCGAGCAGACGAGGTACCTGGGCCTGACCGCGAATGGATTCAATCGGCTCTCGAGTGACCGACTCGATCTGGCCGGGCTGATCGAGGATCGGCGGAGCCTCCCCACCGAGGAGACGGTGAGCCCGGTGCCCGCCATTCCGCGGACTGAGGCCCTGGCGACGGCCGCCCTGCTCCGGGACCCGCGCCGCTTCACCGCGATGGACACGGTGGTGACGGACGAGGCGCTTGCCGGTGCCATCGATCTGGTCAGCCAATGGCGGGGAACCCTTGCCTCTGGGCAGCCCCCGACCAACTGGCGGATCTGGCTCGAGGCGATGGGGGATGTAGAGGCCAGAGTGGCCGGCGGAACTTCGGGCGTGGCGGACCAGGCGTTCTACGCTGACGCGAGGCGCTACCTCGATCGGTTCAAGGCGCCGGCCGGAGTACGGGATGCGGTGGAGTTCAGGCGCGCGCTCGCGGCCTGGGACTTCTCCGCTGCGGCAGAGGCGGGCGAGCGACTCAGCCAGGCGGCGCTCCAGAAGACCTCCTGGATCCCACCCGACGAAGTGATGGATGGCCTGGTGATGGCGCGGATCAAGTCGGGCGACCCGGCCGGGGCCGATCGTGCTCTCCGTGCGCTGGCGCCGCTCAGCCGCCAAGCGCCGGAGTCTCTCCGATTATTGCTGCTCACCTCCTACGTGCTCCAGGCGACCAGCCATCCGTAGGCACCGCCTCAAGTAGCGCGGCCCAGCGGCGAGGCCTAAGTTACGCGGCCCGGCCTGCGGGACCGCCGGTGGAATCGCCGTCTCCAACCTGACTCGCTCGACGGAGTAATGTGAATGCTGGCTATCGACTTGAAGGGCAAGCGCGCCTTCGTGGCCGGAGTGGCGGACGACGGCGGCTTCGGCTTCGCCATCTGCAAGGCGCTGGCGGAAGCCGGAGCCACTATCTGCGTCGGGAGCTGGCCGCCGGCCCTGGGGATTTTCCAGAAGCTGCTCGAGCGCGGCAAGATGGAGGAATCGATGCGGCTCTCCGACGGTCGGAAAATGGAGTTCGAGCGGATCTATCCCTTGGACGCCGCGTTCGACACCCTGGCCGACACGCCGGCCGAGATTCGCGAAAACAAGCGCTACACGGAAGTAGGCGACTTCAGCATCGAAGGCGTCACCCAGCGTCTCATCCAGGATTTCGGCACCCCCTGCCTCGACGTGGTGGTGCACAGCCTGGCCAACGCCCCGGAGGTGAAGAAGCCGCTGATCGACACCAGCCGGTCGGGGTACCTCGCCGCCTTGAGCGTCAGCGCCTATAGCATGGTCTCCATGGTCCGGTCGCTGGGCCCGCTCACCCGGCCGGGCGGGAGCTATCTCTCGCTCACCTACATGGCGGGCGAACGAGTGATTCCCGGCTACGGCGGCGGGATGTCTACGGCCAAGGCGGCACTCGAGGCCGATACCCGCACGCTGGCCTACGAAGCGGGACGCCGCCATGGGGTCCGGGTCAATACGATCTCCGCCGGCCCCTGGGCTTCGCGCGCCGCGTCGGCGATCGGGTTCATTGACATGATGATCGAGTACACCAGGGCCAACTCCCCGCTCCCACGCGCGCTCCAGGCGGAGGAGGTGGGCAACACGGCGGCCTTTCTCGCCAGTCCGCTGGCCTCCGCAATTACCGGGACGGTGATCTACGTGGACAACGGATACCACAGCATGGGCATGGCGGTGACTCCAACCCCCTCTCCGTCCCCCGCCTCATGAGCGAGACCGAGAGCCGCTCCAGCTTCAGGCCCGATCTGCTCAAGGGTCAGGTAGCGCTGGTCACGGGCGGCGGGACTGGAATCGGTCTGGGGATCGCCAAGTGCCTGGCGCGAGTCGGCGCCGACGTGGCGATCGCCAGCCGGAAGCCGGAGCATCTGGAGCCCGCCAGGGAGTCGCTCGCCGCGCACGGCACCCGGATCCTCGCCATCGAGTGCAACGTGCGGGAACCGGAGTCGGTCGGCCGCGCGGTGGAGCGGGTGGCCACCGAGCTGGGACGCCTGGATCTCCTGGTCAACAACGCGGCCGGGAACTTCTACTCGCCCTCTGCGACCCTATCGGCCAACGCCTGGCGGGCAGTGGTCGAGACCGACCTGTTCGGCACCATGTACGGCTGCCAGGCGGTCTATCCGGTGATGAAGAAGCAGGGCCGCGGACGCATCGTCTCGATCTCGATGACGCTCCACTATCGGGGCTGGCCGCAGATGGCCCATGCGACCGCCGCCAAGGCGGGCGTCGATGCCCTGACTCGGACCCTGGCGGTCGAGTGGGCGCCGGATGGGATCCGGGTCAACGCCGTGGCCCCCGGCCCGGTCCCGACCGAGGGGGTGAAGAAGGCGTTCATCGCGCCGCCCACCCCAGGCGGCGGCTACAGCGTCTTCGACGCCGATGCCTACGCCCGCCGGGCCATTCCACTCGGCCGCTGGGGAACCCCGGAAGACATCGGAGAGATGGTGACCTACCTCGCCGGTCCGGCGGGAGACTGGATTACCGGCGCCATCTTCGTGGTCGATGGCGGGGCCTGGCTGGCACCGGGGCCCGGCGCGGTGATGCCCAGCGGCGGCCGCGAGAAGAGCTGATCCATGGGGGTCGGTCACTACGGCCTCGCCATCGCCTTCAAGAAGGTCGAGCCCCGCTTGAGCCTGGTCACCCTGACGGTGGCGGCCCAGTTCGTCGATCTGCTCTGGCTGATCTTCGTCTCGCTGGGGG
Source organism: Gemmatimonadales bacterium (assembly GCA_035519565.1). Lineage (GTDB taxonomy): Bacteria > Gemmatimonadota > Gemmatimonadetes > Gemmatimonadales > GWC2-71-9 > DATIWD01. Next base: position 3,144 of record DATIWD010000092.1, read on the forward strand.
TGGAGCAGGTGAGGATCGTCCCGGGCTACACTGCCGCGAGTCCACTGGAGTTCGTCAGCTACCCCTTGAGTCATAGCCTGGTCGCGGCGGTGGTCTGGGCCGGGTTGGTGGGAGCGGTCTACTACGCCTGGCCTACCAGGGACACGGCGCACCATACCAGGCGCACCATGATCGTGATGTTCCTGGTCGCTTCCCACTGGCTGCTGGACGTGGTGGCGCACATCCCGGATGTCCCGCTGGCGGGCAACGATTCCCTCAAGCTGGGACTGGGACTCTGGCGGAGCATCCCGGCGACCCTGGCGGTCGAGATCGGGATGCTGGCGGTGGGGCTGGGTCTGGTGATCCTGTGGCCACCCAAACGATATCATCCGCGCACTTGGCGGCTGCTGCTCATGGGCCTGATCTTCGCAGCCATGGAAGTGGCGAGCGTGCTGGGCCCGCCACCGCCATCGGTGCGGGCGGTGACGCTGGGCACCCTGGCCGCGATCCCGGTCATCATCCTGCTTACCTACTGGGCCGACCGGCCGGCCAAGACGGCCTGACCGTGTCCAGGCTCTTCCTTGTCATTGGCGCCGTGTTCGGTTTCCTGGGGGTCGCCGCGGGGGCCTTCGCCGCTCATGCGCTCCGGGGAATGATCCCGCCAGACCTGCTGGCCGTCTTCGAGACCGGGGCCCGGTATCAGATGTATCACGGGTTGGCGCTGCTGGCGGTGGCCTGGCTCTCGAGCCAGATGCCCAGTCGCTGGATTACTGCATCGGGCTGGCTCTTCGTGGTAGGAACGGTGCTGTTTTCGGGAAGCCTCTACGCCCTGGCGCTCACCTCCAACAATCGCCTCGGCATGATCACGCCGTTCGGTGGGGTGGCGCTCCTGGCCGGATGGGCGTCACTCGGGATCGGCGCGTGGCAGGGCCGGCGATCCGAACCGAGTTAGGCTGCATGCGGTCGACCCGGTGCGATACTGCGTCCTCCAGCTTCAGCGAACGCGATGGGGTATCGCTCGGTATTCGCGGGGAAACTGCCCGTTGATTAGCTGGTCGCCGGTTGGGGTCCTGTCTCGAGAGCCACAGCGCAATTCGTACTAGAAATTCGCCCGAAGATTGAAGCCTTGCGCTCGGCGAGCGATTGCTATATGATAGCCATCATATGCGCGCTGCCACCGCCAACCGGACCGCCCCCAGCCGCAAGGAGGCCACCCACGAGCGGATCGTCGGGGCCGCCGCGCGCGCCATCCGTCGAAGCGGCTACAACGGCACCGGCGTCGCCGACATCATGAAGGACGCCGGCCTGACGCATGGCGGTTTCTACGCCCACTTCGCCTCCCGTGACGCGATGCTGGCGGAGGCCGCCGACCAGGCCGGCGCCGAAAGCGTGGCCAGACTGAAGCGCATCGCCGCGGCCGCGCCGCCCCATGAGGCGCTTCGGTCGCTGATCCAGGCCTATCTCTCGAAAGCGCACGTCGAGGACGCCGAGACCGGCTGCCCGGTGGCCGCTCTCGGCTCGGAGATGCCGCGCCAGGCCTCAAAGGTGCGCCGGGCCGCGACGCGTCGGATCAAGGAAATGATCGACGTCGTCATCCGGCATTGGCCCGACCAGGGGGAGCCAGCCGCCTACCAGCATGCGCTGGTGACGGTGGCCACCATGGTCGGCGCTTTGGTGCTGGCCCGCGCGGTGGACGACCCCAAGCTATCCGAGGCTATGCGCCAAGCGGCCGCAAAATACTTCGACACCACCGGCACCTGAGGCGACCTGCACGGGCCAGATCAGGTGCTTTTCCTTTGTCTCAGAATATGATGCTCATCATATGGCGAGCCACGACGAGCGCCGACCATTTTTCCGGAGGGCAGTCAAAATGAAGCCAAACAAACCTGTGGCACTCGTGACAGGCGCCTCATCGGGCATCGGGAAGGCAATCGCGGAGCGGCTCGCCAAGGCCGGCTACCAGGTCTATGGCACCAGCCGGCACGCCGCGACCCCGGGCCAGCGCCGATTCGAGATGCTTTCCCTCGACGTGACCAGCGATGTAGCGGTCGAGGCGGCCGTGAATGCCGTGCTGCGGGCGGAGGGTCGCATCGACCTCCTCGTGAACAACGCGGGCTTCAGCGTCGCCCCGGCGGGGGCGGAGGAGAGCTCGATCGCACAGGCTCGCGCGGTCTTCGATACGAACTTTTTCGGGGTCGTCCGGATGATCCGCGCCGTCGTGCCGCACATGCGACGCCAGCGGAATGGCCGCATCGTCAACATCGGCTCCGTGCTAGGCTTCTTGCCGGCGCCATACATGGCGCTCTATGCCGCCACCAAGCACGCGCTCGAAGGCTATTCGGAATCGCTCGATCACGAGGTACGCACTATGGGCATCCGGGTCTCGGTCATCGAGCCGGCGTACACGAAAACACACTTCGATGCGAACCTGCTGGAGCCCGACGCGAAGCTCGATGAGTACCGCGAGGCGCGTGCGGCCGTGACCACGCAGCTGAGGGCAGTCCTCGAGACCGCGGACGAGCCGGCCGTTGTGGCCGACGTTGTGCTGGCAGCCGCGAGTGCGGCTCGCCCGAAACTCCGGTACACGGCCGGCAGCCTCGCCAACCGTCTGCGGCTGCTGCGCCGCTTTGCGCCTGCGGGCGCCGTGGATGCCGGCATCCGAAAGGACCTGCGGCTCGATGCCCCAACGGCGTCGCAGTCATGAAGGCATTCATCGTCGATCGTTACCAGGCCAACAGCGCATTGCGCCTCGGCGACATGCCGGAACCAGATGTTCGCGACCATGATGTCCTGGTCGCCATCCACGCGGCCGGCGTGAACTTGCTGGATGCCAAGATCCGGGATGGTGAGTTCAAGCTCATCCTGCCTTATCGCTTGCCGCTGATCCTGGGCAACGACGTGGCCGGAGTGGTGATCCGAGTCGGGGCGAAGGTCCGAGGGTTCAAGTCTGGTGACGCGGTGTACGCCAGGCCCAATCAGGACCGGATCGGGGCCTTCGCGGAACTCATCGCCATGGACGAAGCCGACGTGGCGTTGAAGCCCAGGAACCTCACCATGGAAGAGGCCGCCTCCATCCCCCTGGTGGGCCTGACCGCGTGGCAGGTATTGATCGAACGCGCCCAGCTGAAGAAGGGACAGAAGGTCCTGATCCACGCCGGTTCCGGCGGGGTCGGCACGTTCGCCATCCAGCTGGCGAAGCACATCGGTGCCACGGTGGCGACCACGACCAGCACGGCGGGTGTCGCTCTGGTCAGAAGTCTCGGCGCGGATGTCGTCATCGACTACAAGAAAGAGGACTTCGCGAAGGTCCTGGATGGCTACGACGTGGTCCTGCACAGCCTGGACAGGGACACGCTCGAGAAGTCCCTCAAGGTGCTGAAGCCTGGAGGAAAGCTCATCTCCATCTCTGGACCGCCAGACCTGGCGTTCGCCAAAGAGATCGGGTTAAACTGGTTGCTACGGCAGGTCATGCGCCTGTTGAGCTTCCCCATCCGGAGGAAGGCCCGACAGCATGGCATCAGCTACTCGTTCGTTTTCATGCGGGCCGATGGCGAGCAATTGAGCAAGATCACGTCGCTTATCGAATCTGGCGTCGTCCGGCACGTCGTGGATCGGATCTTCCCTTTCCAAGCCACCAACGAAGCGATGGACTACGTCGTGACGGGGCGGGCCAAGGGCAAGGTCGTCATCAAGGTGAAATGAATCAGGCCTCACCGCTTCTGCCGCTCTAACCAAGATGGAGAGCAAGATGAGCATGCGAAGCGTTGATGGGCTTGCCATGCTGGAACGTCGAGTGGGAGCCGCTCGATGGCCAGAATTTGCGGCGCGCTGTGGTTAGTCCGCGCACGGGCGCCACAGAGCTCGAGTTCGATCTCGGTGCGCGACTGCGCTTAAGTGGGTCAGTAGCGCCGGATGGCGAGATCTATTCGATCTATAAGCCCCGAGGCCTCGTCTTGGTGGTTCGCATCGATGGGTCATTCTCACACGAACACGCAACGCACCGCGAGCGCTGGCGTCCGATTCTCGCTGCCCCCTAACCGCGCCTCGCTGCTGTCGAACGCGGACCGGCCTGGAGCTCGCGGTGCAATGCGCGCGCCAACCATCGCTCGCGTAGCTACCTCCTCTCTGCCAGCAAAGTCCCAGCCCCGCGGAGTCCCACATGACCCGTAAGATCGTCAGGACTTCAAAAGCGGCCTCACCGCCTCCCACCTACAGCCAGGCGGTGAAAGCCGCCGGACTCGTTTTCGTATCCGGCACCGCCCCGCACGACCCGGCCACCGGCGCCATCAAGGGCACCACGATCCAGGAACAGACTCGGCAGTGCCTGACCAATATCGCGGCAATTCTCGAAGCCGCCGGAAGCTCGCTGGACCAGATCGTCAGTGCGACGGTCGTGCTGGCCGATGAAGATGACTTTGCAGGAATGAATGAGGAATGGTTACGGTGGTTTCCATCAGACCCACCGGCAAGGCAGGGCGCCAAGCTTCCGGCGCGCATCCCGGGCTTGAAGGTGTCGATTGCCGTAGTGGCTGAGACTGACCGCTAGTGGTTTTCCTCGGTAGTCACCCGGAACGATAGCGGCTCGGTGGGCAATACCGACGCGCGAGCGATCGCGGCGTTGATTCCTGCCTGGGAGCTGGTGGTCATCACGGCGGTGGCCAAGCCGTCGCCATCGGTGAAGACCATGTTGGGGGAGATGGTTCCGCTGCCGTATTCCACGTCGAAGGACACCAGGGAATTCCGCATCGGATTGCCGCCCGCGTCGGTCAGGTGCACTCGCACCGTGTCCTTCTCGCCCGGGGCCATGTGGGCCCGGAGATTCCGATCGGTAACGAACCAGGCCGGAAAGTCTCCACCGCTCTGGACCCGGATCCTCCAGGAGCCGTCTCGCTGCTGGGCTAGCGCCATGCTGTAGGGGACGCTCATCGGGTAGGTCCCGCCCGAGGGGAAGCTCACGTCATAGGTGAGATAGCCGGCCAGGTAGGCCAGGTCCCCGCTCGCGTTGACCTCGTAGTAGCCGAGCTTGAGGTTGTTCAGCCGGGAGAGGTTACGCCTGAAGTATCCCTGGATCGAGTCGGCGCCGATCACCACGTTTCCCGTCCCGGTGATGATCCGGCCGTCCTTCACGTAGAGCGCCGCGAGCGCCGCGGCATCGCGATTCTTGCAGGCGGTCTCCCACTTGGTCACCGCCTTCTTCACGGCATCGTTCACCGTCGCATGGTAGTTGAGGGCTTCGTTCTCCCTCCGCACCGCGCCCGGAACCTCGGCCTGCCCTGTGGCGACCGAGGGGTTGCCGCAGAGGCATAGAGAACCGAAAAGGGCGGCCGTCGCGATCGAGCGGGTGCGGGTCTCGCGCATCGCAAAGTTCCTCTGGAGAGACGGTCAGCGACGAGTCAGGTAGGCCAACCGTGAAGACAGCTCGTACTCGCTCACGTCATGGAGCTCGGGCGAAATGTGCCCCAGGAGCTGCTTCAGCTCGGCCGTCCCGTAGGTGAGCCCCTTCCGGGAGGCCCCTGCCCGGGCCTGGACCCCGGTTGCCCCCGTCCGTCGCCGGGCCTGAAGCAGCGCCAGCCGCCGATCGACCTTGGCATTGGGAAAGTGAGATTCTATCTCCCCCACGAACTTGATCAAGTTCCCCGCCGGGCTGGGCAGCGCCGCCTCGCCGAAGCCCGAGAAATCGGTCACACCCTGCACGATCGCGAGCCGGCGCAACTGCCCCTGCTGCGTAAGGTAGAGATCGAGGAAACCCCGGGTGTCCTGCACGGCGCCGTGGTCCCCAACGGCGCGCATGACGTCCGACGTCCGGCCTCCGGGTGGGCGTACTTCGCCTCCACCCGCCTCGCGCGGAGCGCAGAAGACGGCAATCAGGGGCTCGGCCCGTCCCAGCGTCGTCCGGTGGTCGGCCAGCAATACCAGCCCCACATCGTGAATGGCAAAGGAGCGGATCTCCGTCCGCGGCGGTACGCTGCCAAGCTCCTCGGCACCCACCACGGTGACGTGCAGGCCCGCGGCTACCAGCTCGGCTGCAACTTTCTCCGCCTCGGCGCGACCGTCGAAGGCGAGCCAGATTTCGGGAACCGGGTAGTGAACCTTGAGGGTCGCCTCCGCCGGGGTCAGACCCAGAGGAGGAGCGGCCCGGCGCGCGTCGACCGCGCCATGGGGAGGATTCGAGACCAGCAGGATCGAGCCCGCCAAGGGCACCTGCGGGACGAGGTGCTACGAATGTGCAATCCGGTACCGGCCCCGTCCAGCTTGGAGACTCTGTGCGGTCACCCGCGCTCGGGGTAGAGTCGCGGAACCTCGGCCTCCTGGCGGGCCCACTTGAAGAAGACCAGCGCGATGGCGCCCCACATCCAGAGGTTCCCGGGTACCCACATGATGAGCCCGCCCAGCTGCTGGTCCTCGAGCGGGCTCAGCCCCCAGGTCCGCGGCGCCTCGACATACCACTGGTAGAGCGGCTGTTCGGCAAAGGTGATGATCGCCGCCACCGCCTGCATCGGGATTCCCACCAGGAAGAGATAGAGCATCGAGAGGCCCGGGGAGAGCCTCGGCACCGACGCGATCGGGCTCATCACCGGCCACCACATGATCACCGCGGTGACCATGAAGAGCAGGTGGGTCACGATGTGGACATTGTGCTTCCGCATCATGAGCTCGTAGCTGGGGACCACGTGCCAGGCGGCGATCGTGGCGCCGAAGAGCCCACCCGCCACCACTGGGTGGGCCAGCGCACGGCCGATCCGCCCCACCACCGGACGCGCCGCCAACGGTTCGATCAGCCACCCCGGTAGTCCGGCGATCAGGAGTGGGGGCAGCACCAGCTGGAGCAGCAGATGCTGCACCATGTGGGCGGAGAACAGGTAATAGTCGCTCAGGTGATGGATCGGGCCGTTGAGCGACACCAGCATTATGACCAGGCCGGTGACGTACGAGAGCACCCGCCAGGGAGGCGCGGGAAGCAGTCCGTGCCTCCGCCGCCACGGCCCGATCCCGTAGGCGTAGAGGCCGCCCAGGATCGCGGTACCGATGACGACCGAGGGGTGAAGATCCCAGTCGGGCTCGAAGGGACCGGTCGGGCGGATGGTGTCGAGGAGGAGGAACGGGGAGATCACGTGCGTGCCTGCGGAGTGGCCGGTGAGCGGGAGCCGGTGCCCCCGCTCACCCCATCTCGTTACTTCGGGAGCGGGTGCAGCGAATAGAGGTATCCGAAGAGCAGCAGCAGCGCCATGATGATCGCGGCCGCGATGATCAAGGGAAACACGAAGACGCTGCTGAAGAGCCGGCTGTCCTGTTTCAAGTGCATGTAGAACATCGCCACCAGGGCGAACTTGAAGGCGGAGAGCAGGAGCAGAAGCTCGACGAACACCGGCGTGATCGCCAGCGCCAGGGCGGGGGGCTGACCCCGCCGCCCGATCTCGTATAGTGCCACTTCGAGTGCCGTGAGAACGAACAGCGTGATCCCGATCCGGACGTAGACCGCCGGGGTTGGATGGGAGTGCTCGTGAGTATGAGCGGCAGCGTCCATGGCAGTCATGCTCAATGAATGAGGTAGACGACGGGGAAGATCACGATCCACACCACATCCACGAAGTGCCAGTACAGAGCGGCGATCTCCAGGTTAAGCGACTTCTCGGGCGGGAGCTTGCCCCGGAGCGCCAGGACGAAGACGGTCGACAGCCAGAGCACGCCGAGCGACACGTGTCCGCCGTGGAAACCGGTCAGCGTAAAGAAGGTCTGGGAGAAGAGGTTGGTGGTGAACCCCATGCCCCGATGATAGAAGTGGGTGAACTCGAAGACCTGCATCCCCACGAAGAAGATCCCGCAGAACAGGGTCGCGCCTAGCCAGCCGATCAGCATCCCGCGTTTGCCCTTCTGGGCCCCGTAGAGCGCCAGCACCACGAACAGCGAGCTGAAGAGCAGGAGAGCCGTACCGGTAGTGACCAGGGGGATCTCCAGCATCTGCTCCACTTCCTTGCCGTTCAGGAGCCAGACGTCGTGCGGCCGCGGGCCGGCCACGTCCTTCCCCTTGTAGACCAGGTACGTGCCGATCAGCGAGGCGAAGAACATGCATTCGGACCCGATGAAGGTCCAAATCGCCAGCTTTCGACTGTCGAGGCCGGTGGCGGTCTCCGGATGGGCAGCAACGGCGGCGTGGGACATGGTTAGTTGGTTCGAGAAGTCAGTGTCGTTGTCATTAGCTGGGAGCTGGGAGCTGGGAGCTAGAGCCCACCACCCGCGCTTCAGTCGCTAACAGCCTCACTCAGTCCTCAGTCCTCAGTCCTTCTCATTATGCCGGCTCGAAGGCCCACTTGAACACCCCAACAAACAGAATGACGGCACCGATGATGTTGACGTAGGGGAATCCCGCGATGAAGCCGCAGAGGGTCACGGTGACGCCCACCCCGACCACGAAGGGCCAGTAGGACGGGTTGGGCATATGAATTCCCTTCCCGCTCGACAGCGCCGGCTCGGGAAGCTTGCCGCCCTTGGCCCGCTTGAGCTCCCACAGGGCATCGCGACCGTCCACGTGGGGGATCTCCGTGAAGTTCCACTCCTGCGGGGGCGAGGGAATCGCCCACTCGAGGGTGGCGCCGTTCCAGGGATCCGCCGGCGCCTTGGCGCCCGAACGGAAGGTCTTCCAGAGGTTGTAGAGGAAGACCGCGAAGCTGAGGCCGAGCAGGAACGATCCCACCGTCTCCATCAGGTTCCAGAATCCGAAATTGCTTTCCGCAGCATAGGTGTAGACCCGCCGGGGCATCCCGTTCAGACCCAGGAAGTGCATCGGGAAGAAGGTGAGGTTGAACCCGATCAGCATCAGCCAGAAGTGGATCTTCCCCAGCGTCTCGTCCAGCATCTTCCCCGACATCTTGGGCAGCCAGTAGTAGGCCCCGGCGGTGAGGCCGAAGATGCTGCCGCCGAAGAGCACGTAGTGGAAGTGCGCGACGATGAAATAGGTGTCGGTCTGCTGGAGGTCGGCCGGGGGCGAGGCGTGCATGATCCCCGAGAGCCCGCCGATGATGAACATCGCGATGAACCCCAGGGCGAACAGCATCGGGGTCTTGAACTGGATCTGCCCGCCCCAGATGGTTCCCAGCCAGTTGAAGATCTTCACCCCGGTAGGGATGGCGATCAGCATCGTGGCCAGCGAGAAGAAGGCGTCGGCGAAGGGGCCCATTCCGGTCGCGAACATGTGGTGGCTCCACACGCCGAAGCCGAGGAACGCGATGAAGGCGCCGGAAAAGACCATCGCGGCGTAGCCGAACAGGGGTTTCCGGGAGAAGACCGGCAGCACCTCGGAGATGATCCCGAAGGCCGGCAGGATCAGGATGTAGACCTCGGGATGGCCGAAGATCCAGAACAGGTGCTGCCAGAGTACCGGATCGCCGCCGCCCGCGGGCGTGTAGAAGTGGGTCCCGAACACCCGGTCGAACATCAGGAAGATCAGCGCCACCGTGATCACGGGGAACGCCAGCAGCAGCAGGACCTGGGTGATGAAGCTCATCCAGACGAACATCGGCATCCGCATCATGCGCATGCCGGGCGCCCGGAGATTGACGATGGTGACGAAGAAGTTGACCGCCGCCGCCAGCGAGGCGATGCCCAGGATCTGGATGCCGACCACCCAGAAGTCCACGTTGAGCCCGGGCGAGAACTGCTTGGAGGTCAGGTTGGCGTAGGCGAACCACCCCGCGTCCGGCGCCGCCTTGAAGAGCCAGCTGGCGTTGAGGACCAGGCCGCCGCCCAGGAACACCCAGTAGCTCATGGCATTGAGCCGGGGGAAGGCCACGTCCCGGGCGCCGATCTGGAGCGGGATCATGTAATTGAAGAACATCGCCGAGAGCGGCATCACCCCGAGGAAGATCATGGTGGTGCCGTGCATCGTGAACAGCTGGTTGAACGTCTCCGGCCCCACGAACGTATTGTCCGGCTTGGCCAGCTGAACCCGCATGATCAGCGCCTCGATCCCGCCCAACAGGAAGAAGAGGAACGCGGAGGCGCCATAGAGAATGCCGATCCTCTTGTGATCGACGGTGGTGATCCAGCTCCACAGACCGGTCTTCGAGTGGGCGTGGGCCGGGGCGTGATCCAGAGCCGTGGTTGCCATGTTGGTTCCGTTACTGGGTGTGATGAGAGAGCGCCCGGACTACCGGTGCGCCCTCAGGTACGTCACCAGCGTCGCGACTTCGTCGTCCGTCAGCTTCTTGGGCAGCACCATCAGGGCGCCCGTCTTGACCGCCTGGGGATCGTGCAGCCACTTCGAGAGGTTCTCGTCGGTGTTGGGCAGCAGGCCGGCTACGATCGTGGTCCGGCTGCCCACGTGCGAAAGATTGGGGCCGAGCAGCGAGGTGAGTCCCGCCGTCGGGGTGCCAACCATGGCGTGGCAGCCGATGCACCCGCCCGACATGAAGGTCGCCTTGCCCTTGGCCAGCACGCTGTCGAGCCCCGGCGCCGGCACTCCGGCCGCGACCAGCGACTTGACCAGGTCGCTGTCCGCCACCGCTCCGCCGTTCACCAGCGGCGAGCCGACCTGTTGCGCCTGGACCCACTGCTGAAATTCCTCGGGGGTTTGCGAGATGATGCGGAAGCCCATCCGTCCGTGCTGGATCCCGCAGAACTCACCGCACTGTCCGCTGAAGTTCCCCGTGACTTCCGTCTTGAACCAGAGGTTGTTGTGACGGCGGGGGAAGACGTCCCGCTTGCCGGCGAACTGGGGAACCCAGAAAGCGTGGATCACGTCGCCGGTGGTCATCTCCAGACTGACCGTCTGGCCCATCGGGACGTGGAGCTCGTCGGCGGTCACGATGTTGAGCGAAGGATAGCGGAACTCCCACCACCACTGATGGCCGATCACCTCGATCTCGAGGGCGTTGGTCGGCTTCTCTGCAGTAACGAAGATGGTGCGGATGGTGGGAACCGCGATGATCGCCAGGATGACGGCCGGGATCATGGTCCAGACGATCTCCACCGTCGTGTTGCCGTGGGTCTGCTTCGGCTCCGGCGCCCCCGGTTTGGCCCGGAACCGCCAGATCGCGTAGATCAGGGCGCCTTCGACCAGGACAAACACCACCGTCGCCCACTGGACCGTCAGGCGCAGCAGGTGGTCCACCAGGTGCGCGAAGTCGCCGCGCGGCAGGAGCGTCGTCTGAGGATAGTGCTCGGCACAACCGGCGAGTGCCAACGCCAACAGCGGTACCAGCGCCCAGGTAGTCGCTCGCCGCGTGAGCGCGTTCCGAAGCGAAATCAATTGATCCATCCTGTCGACGGGGGCGGGCGGTTTTGAATAAAAATGCCGACAGATGTTACCCGAATCCCCCACCTCCGTCAAGCAACCGGGACCACACCGTGGCGAAGCCCGCTAAGAAGGGAAACTCCCCTCCAACCGGGTTCGTCGTCAGGGAAGGAGCCTTTCCTTAATGTGGTTGCTTCGAACGTCCCTTCGGCGCGGCCGCGACGGACGTGGACAAATAGCAGCACGCCGATAGGATTTACGCTTCGCCAGACTCTCCCGGAGTGCTCCATGAACGCCGCCGCCAAAGCCGATCTGATCCGCCGCTACGCCGAGGGCCCCGCCCTGCTTCGCGCCACCCTCGCCAAGGTTCCGGCGGAGGCCCTGAAGTGGCGCCCAGCGCCCGACAAGTGGTCGGTCCACGAGGTCATCGTCCACTGCGCCGACAGCGAAACCAATTCCCACATGCGGCTCCGCTACCTGCTCGCCGAGAAGGATCCGGTCATCATCGGCTACGATCAGGACGCCTGGGCCCGGATCCTGGATTATCACAGTCTCCCACTCGAGCCGGCACTCACCACGGTCGAGGCGGTCCGAGCCAATACGGTTCCGCTGCTCAAGCGGCTCCCCGAGTCGGCCTGGACCCGGGTGGGGCACCACAGCGAGAGTGGGACCTACGGTGTCGAGCAGTGGATGAACATCTATGCGGAACACCTGGAGATTCATGCGCGCCAGATCGAGCGGAACCTGGCGGCATGGCAGAAGCGATAGGACCAGGGCCTCAGGGTTGCCGCCGCCAGACCACTGCGTTGTTGTCCCGCCAGTTGACCAGGTCCTTGACCGCACCGGTCGAGTCCCGTTCGAACACCCAGAAGCCACGGACGCCGTGGCGTATGAACAGCCGATCGTCCAGGGCGTAGAGCGCCTGCGGCCCCCGTCCGGCCCGGACCAGGACCAGGCCGGAATCGGTCACGGTGACGGTCGCGAGAATCTCCGGCGTGAGCGCGTACCAGTGCAGAGCACGCTTCGGCCCTTCTCGTTAGGGCGCAGGGAGCGCACTAATTGTGACATAGTATCCGTCAGGGTCCCGCAGCGAGAATTCCAGTGTCTCAGTGTTCGGGTTCACATGGGGCTCCTCTTCGAACCTGGTGACGAGCGCGCGTGCTCGCTTCAGTGCCAGATCGAAATCGTCGACGCGAAAGAACAAGAGGAGCCCGTTGCCCGGCGACGCCTGGTCGGGGCTCATCAGGGAAGGATGTTGATGCGCACCCCACTGGTGAAGGCAGAGCAGCATAGTTCCATCGGTATCCTTGATCTGACCAAAGTAGTCATGGCCCGGGGGCGTATGCGGCTCCCCGAAGAGCGATTGGTACCACTTGAAGCTCAACGGAACGTCTTGTACCCCGATGACCGTCCAAGTCCGTTTCATCGTATTCCCCCCGCTGGCTCAGGCACTCTCGACTTCGTCGTTATCGGGTCGAGGGTGATACGGCTTTCACCTCGCTCGGCCGAACACCTGGCGCATGGTTACTCCGTCAAGTCCAGCATCTCACTGGATCGGCAGATCGAACGCCACCGGCTCCGCGATCGGGAAGGCGAAGTGCCACCACTCCCGCTCGTAGTTCTTGAACCCTTCCGCTTCCATCGCCCTGACCAGCATCATCCGGTAGACCCGGACCCGGCCTTCGGCATTGGCCGTGTGCGCGGATGCGGAGAAGGTGTCGAACGGCGTTCCCATGTCGAGCTCGAGGCCGGTGACCCGGTTGACCAGGGTGAGGTCTACCGCGATCCCCTGATTGTGCTTGGAGTGCAGGGCGATGTAGCCCTCTCGCAGGAGCTGAGCCTGGCCGGTGCGGCGGGCCCAGTCCGCCATCGCCAGGGTGGCGCGCACCGGCCGGTACCCGTCGAACACCTTGAGCCCCAGTCCCTCCGACGCGAGCCTGTGCTGGACCCGGGCCAGCGCCCTGGCCGCCTCCCGCCGCAGCAGCGCCTTGTTGGCGTGGTAGCCGGGGAGCACCGCGCCGGTGAAATTCCCGGTTCCGGCGTAGCGGGCATCGACCAGGATGGTGCTGTCCTCACCCCGAACATCCACCAGGAGCCGCCTCGCGATCGAGTCGGCGACCAGAGGGGCCGGAGTCCCGGTATCCGCCGGCGGCACCGTCTGGCCCCTGAGCGGCTCCGACCACGCCCCGAAGACCCAAGCCACCAGAACCGTCAGGACCACCCGCCCGAGGCGTCGATGCATGGGCCGGAATTAACCGGGCTAAGCAGGGGGTGGGCAATGGCTTATCGATCCACCTATCGGGACTGGCGCAGACAGCTATTATTGAAGTGCCAAAGTTCCGACACGCCCGGGGTGGAGATCCGCCCGGGGCGGTTCCTTTTTGCCCAATTCGAGTGCCCCATGCTTCGGGAAATGCGGGAGAAGCTCACCAAAGAGATCTCCCAGCTGAGCCATGAGCTCAATGTTCTGATTCCCCAGGCCATCGCCCAAGCGGTGGAATTGGGCGATCTGCGGGAAAACTCGGAGTACAAGACCGCGCTCGAGCGGCAGCAGTTCGTCCAGGCTCGACTCGGCCAACTCCACCAGCGCTTGAACCAGCTGGGCCAGCTGGCTCAGGCGGAGACCCCCAGCGACCGGGTCGGCCTCGGCTCGAAGGTCACCGTGATGGACCTCGAAACCGAGGAGCGGGAGACCTACATCCTGGTAGTCGCGGAGATGATGGACTTCGACCTTGGGCACATCTCATTGGCGTCACCGCTCGGGAGAGCCCTCACCAACCGCAAAGTCGGAGAGGACCTCGAGTTGAGACTCCCGCGGGGCTTGAGAAAGCTCCGGATCCTGGAGCTGCAGACGGAAAACGGAAAGGAGAATCGGGGACAGGCCTGAGCCTTCGCTCGGTCCTCAGTCCTCAGTCCTCAGTCCTGAGTATGGAGTTCCCCAAGAAACAACTCATCCTGGTCGGCGATCGGGTGCTCATCACGCCCGAGGAGGGCGAGGAGCGGACCCGCGTCGGACTCTATCTCCCCGCCACCGCGATCGACACTCAGCAGGTGCAGTCAGGGCTGGTCATCGCCACCGGGCCGGGAGAGCCGATCGCGGATCTGGGCTCGCTGGACGAGGAGCCCTGGCGGCTGGGCGAGCAGCAGCCCCGCTGGCGCCCCATGCAGGCCAAGGTCGGTGACCACGCGATTTTCTTCCGCAAGGCGGCCGTGGAAATCACCTTCGAGGAAAAGAAGTACCTGGTCGTCCCCCAAGCGGCGATCCTCGCGCTGGTCCGCGAGGAGATCCCGATCTGAGGCGCTCCCCTGCCCCTCACTCGCTTCGCCGATCACGACGAGAAGCGGGTCTTTCTCTCGACCGTTCTCACTTTCAATCTTCCCCCCGCCGACTCGGCCCACAGCGACCGCCTCTCCGTGGCGGTCTTCTGGATCGATGAAGGGACCCCGTCGGCCCGGGAACTGAATCTCGACTTCGCCATCGACTTGATGGACCACGGGGCGCTCGCCATCGTGTGTGGCGGGACCGGGGCCGAGGCGGCGGCCCGGCTGTTCGAGAGCGCGGTCGAAGCCGGCGAATTCGCGCGGGGCGAGGGCGAGGAGATCGGGATCCGCGCCCTCCCCACGGCGACGCTCGAGCAGCTGCTCTGGATCGCCGCCGAGGAGGCGATGCCGCCCGATGCCTACGCCGACCGGCCCTGGGATATCGTAGTCTGGGCCCGGAGCGGGGATGCCAAGCTCCCGGCCTTGAAGGAGGCGCTTCCGCGGCTCAGCGAAATCGTGGAAGAGATCTATGACCAGGGAGGGGAGGACGAATGAGTGACCCGATCGGCCCCCGGCGCGTCACCATCTGGTTGCTGGTGTCGGTTTCTTTCGCGGCACTGGTCCTCACCATCGCAGGGTTCGGGGGGAAGGCGCCCCGCGGGGTCGGCTGGTTCTCCCTGATCGTCTTTCTGGCCACCTTCGTGGCCTCGTTGCGCCAGTCGGTGGCGGACTACAAGGCCCGGATGGCCGCACGCGACGCCAGGAACCGGGCTACTGCGATCACCATGCTGGCAGCCACGCTCCAGAACCAGGACGATGAGGCGCTCCGCAAGCTGATGCGGAAACCCGGCATGGCGGGCCAAGCGGCTAGAATGATCCTCAAGGGAAGGGAGAAGAGCGCCGGCAAGTCGTGATTTCAGCGACCATGCGAGCGTCCGCTCGCCGCCGGTAACTCCTGGCCCCATGTGCTTCCATCTGTTCCTGCTGAGCCCTCTCACGCTGAGTGAAGTCCGCAGCATGCTGCCGCCGGGGATGGCGGCGGACCTGCTCAACGCCGCCGAACAGGCGACGCTTCGCCAGCGGCATCCAGCGGGACGCACCGGCGTCCGACTGCTGCGCGGGGCTTGTTCCTGCGACCTGGTGGTGCAGCGCCACCCGGTGACCCGACAGGACGAAGCATTACTTCGAAAGCGCTACCGGAAACTGGGGCTTTCTCGTGCGGAGATCATCCGCGCCCTGGAAAACCATCGGAGCCGGCAGGAGCATCCCGCTGCTGCCGGCGAGCGGGAGCCATGGCCGGAGATGCTGGGCCGATTCGTCGCGGAGCATGCGCGGAACGCGGGGCCGTCGTTGTACTTCCTCCGTTTCTCTCACGACGGGACGCTGGGGGAACTGCCTGGCGCAGTAGCCAACCGCACTTGTCACGTGGCGGAGGTGAGGGATCGCCCGGGGAAATGGCTGCCGGAGGAGGAGCCTATGGTTGTCGGGCCCTGAAGGGCCCGCGGCTCGCGATAATGTCGGGCGCGAAAGCGCCCGCTCGGCAGTGGCTGGCTAAAGCCAGCGGGTTGCTCTTATCGACCAAACCAGGTCGCTTTAGCGACCCAGGCCGAGCCGGGGCTTCAACCCCGGTCAGTGGAGCCAAGCCGGTGGTAGGATGAAATCAGCGCCGTAGGCGAGTGGCAGTACCTCTCCCGAGTTTGCGTTCACCAGCTCCAAACCTCCGGTGCCCACCGCCGCGAGCCAGGATCCGTCCGGCGACCACGCGAGACCCACGCCGACGATGGTTTGCGCACCAACCAACTGGAGGCCCGTGCCGTCGGGTTTGACCGTGCGGAGAAGAGCGTCGTTGCCGCGGAAGGCGATACGATCCCCGACCGGAGACCAGCGCGGATAACCACCCCGAGTATCGATCGAGTCCACGGCTTGGGTATCCAGATGAAGGATCCGCAGGCCAGGGCCAGGAGCGCCGTTGGCCACCCGATTCGTGAGGTATACGAAGCGGTCGTCGGCGGGGTTGGGCGAGGGGCCAGCTTCTACGCCCGATGGAACCACTTCACTGACTTGTGCCAACCCGGTGCCGTCAAGTCGCACACGCCAACACGTCTGTTGATATCCGTAGCCGCCTCGGGTGAAGTAGACCCATTGCCCGTCGGAGCTGTACTCGGGGGGGTATTCGTTGGATACTGGGAGGTTGTCGCCGGGGACGACCTGACGGACCCTCCCGAGGGTGTCCATAACCATGAGGGCATTCCCCGCCACATAGGCCACCTGCGCTCCAGACGGCGCCCATGCAAACGGACCCTCGGCTGGTGGCGGATAGCTCCGCCGGACAACGACGTGCATCAGGGCACCGTCGGTTCTGAAGATCATCAACCCGCCGCTATCGCCTACAAAGTTGGGCGGTCGATATACGGCGAGCCGTCCAAGCGGGACAACGCTCAAGGCCGCTGAATCCTGAAAGCCGCGGGCGGTGACCAGAATCGAAGCCCGACTGGTTGCGAGGCCCGTAATAAGCCCGGATGGGGTGACGGACGCCTGACCTCTTTGCACCGAGTAGGCGACCGAGTCATCACGTGGATTTCGGTAGCTGTCAACGAGGTTGGCGCGCAGGGTATAGGACCCATTTTTCAGTACGCTGGTGTCCCTCGGGGCAACCCCGAAACCCACTGGTGCCCCAGGAGCAATTGTGAAACTGGCGGGCTTGATGATGCCCGTGCCCTGCACCGTGGCCTTGACGAAGGCCGACCCGGCCTTGCTGCCCAGGCGGATCTCCACGCCGACGTGGCCCCCGTAGTCCGTCTCGTCCGTCACCGTATAGTCAAAGTTTCCGCCACCTCGAGGCCGTATCGTCGTCATCTGCCATGGGTACGGGACACGCGGGCCCGTACTGAAGGTGACCCTCACCCCGTGGAGAGGTGTGTGGTGCGCATCAGTGACCTCAAACACAAGAGGCTCTGAGAGGAAGGCAAGCGTGGTGTCGGTGACACGATCCCCGCTGTAGATGGCGATGCTTGGCACACTCGTCGACCCGCTCTCTGCCCCAGAGCAGCACACACCGCCAACTGAGGCAACCAGTACGCACACCCGAAGAAAGCGAGGCACTCTGCGACCTCCCGGTAACACTCAGAGGAGAAGTCGTGCCCTGAAGGGCACGCTCGGCAGTGGCTGGCTAGAAGCCAGCTGATTCCGATCTGGGGACCAACCCCTCCGACCAAACCAGGTCGCTTTAGCGACCCACGCCGAGCCGGGGCTTAAGCCCCGGACAAGGACGCCCGCTCGGCTCCGTAGGGGCAGGCCAGAGATGAGAGGCAAGGGCAAGAGCCTTCCGCATGCCTCTTGCCCATTGCCTCCTTCGACTTCAGCCCCCGTCAGCCCCCGGATCGACTTCTCAGCAACCGCTCCAGTCTCAGATGCTCCTCCCGTTCCCGTTCGTCAAGGGTCCTCCGAATTCCCGCCCGTTGAGCCTCCAGCGCCGGCCCCAACCGCCGCTCCAGGGTATTCACCTGTCTCGAAGTGCGACTCAGGGCTTCCCC
>DATIWD010000093.1:0-19513 GCA_035519565.1 Gemmatimonadales bacterium
CTGATGATCTACTTCCGGGACCAGACCAACGGCGACGGCTCCTACCCGGCGGGACGCTTCGTATTGCTGATTCCGGCCGGGGGAGGGAATTACCGGCTCGACTTCAATCGCGCCCGCAATCCCTTCTGCGCCTACAGCACCGTGTACGCCTGCCCGGCGCCCTGGCCGGGGAACACCATTGCCGCGCCGGTGCGGGCGGGAGAGCAGTACCACGGGTCGAGCGGATCGGGGAACTGAATCTGATGTGGCTCGCCGCGCTGCTCGCGATACTGGGAACGGGAACTGATTCGTCCGCGAGCGGCTGGTGGATGGCCGGACTGGACCTGGCCGGAGGGCAGTTGCGCTTCGCCATCGCGATCGAAAAGGCGAAGGCCGGCTTCTCGGGTCGACTCTGCAACGGATCCGATTGCCAGCCACTCTCTCGCGTGGAGGTGCGGGGTGACAGCGTGGTATTCGAGATGGGGGATTACGCGGCGACCATCTCCGCTACCCTGCGCGGCGATTCTCTGATCGGCAGTTACCGCAACGTCGGAAGCCGGGGCCCCAGGGTGATTCCCTTCCGCGCCGCGAAGGGCCGCTGGCCCGCGGGTCCCGCGGGCGATTCACTGCTCGGCCGCTGGGACGCGACCTTCATCCAGGACTGGCAAACCAGTCCGCGCGTCTTCGTGCTTCGAAACGGCAAAGCCGGCCTCGAGGGGACCATCATCTCCAATAGCGGCGACTATGGGCTCTTCTGGGGTCAGGTCAGCGCCGACAGCTTTGCGCTTTCCCATTTCGACGGCTCCTTCGTGTACCTCCTGACCGGGCGCCTCCGCGGCGACACGTTGAGGGGGACCTTCCACGCGGGGCTCCGGACCCAGACTCCCTGGATCGCGGTCCGAAGCACCGGAGCACCCCACCTCACTCCGCCTTCCCAGGTGATCGCGGCCGATACCGCGGCTCCGTTCCGATTCAGTTTCCCCGATGTGAACGGAGTGACACTGGATCAGTCCGACCCGCGGTTCGCCGGCAAGGTGCTGGTGGTCGACATCTTCGGAACCTGGTGCCCGACCTGCCACGACGCGGCTCCGACCCTGGTTCAGCTCTATCGGGACTATCACCCGAAGGGACTCGAGATGGTCGGCCTCGCCTATGAGGTCTCGGGAGACCCCGCCACCGATGGCAAGCTGGTGGGCCGGTATCAGGAGAAGTTCGGTATCCCCTTTCCGCTCCTCCTGGCCGGCACCAACGATCCCGACGCGGCCGCGGCCAGTCAGCCTCAGCTCAAGGGCCCGATCGCCTTTCCGACGACGCTGTTTCTGGGGCGCGACGGCCGAGTGCGGCTGGTCCACGCCGGATTCTATGGGCCGGCGACGGGGGCTCAGCACGACCGGCTGGTCACTGAGTTTCGAGAGGAGATCGAACGACTACTGAAGGAGAAGTAATTCGCGGGTGAGGCGAGCAGCGGTTTACCAGGTCCAGAATCGGTCCGGGCGGACCGACTCCAGATCCTCGACGTCCTGATCTCCCGACAACAGCCTGGCCATGGTCACTCCGGTGATGGCCGCCAGCAGGATGCCGTTCCTTCCGTGGCCGGTGGCATACCAGAGTCCTTCCACCAGCGGCTCACGCCCGATAATCGGCAGGCCATCGGGCGTCACAGGCCGGAGTCCTGCCCAGGTGCGAGTGACCTCGACCTTGGCCAGGGCGGGGCAGAGATGGGTGGCCGCCGCGAAGATGCGGGCCAATCCACCGGAGGTGACCTCCACTTCGAAGCCGGCGTGCTCCATGGTGCTGCCGACGACCGCTTCCGATTCCCGGGCGATCAGGTAGCCACCGGCACCAACCACGATGGCCGGCTTCAGCTCCGCCGGCCAGGGGAGCGCCGCCATCTGGCCTCGCACTGGTTCGATCGAAAGCGGTCGAGGGAGACCCTTGATCCTTCCGGACCAGGCACCGGCCGCGATGATCACCTCGCCACCCTTGTACTGATCCTTGCCCGCGACCCCGACGATCCGATCTCCCTTGCGATCGACCGAGACCACTTCGTCGTTGATGACCTGGGCCCCGTGCCGCTGGGCGTCGGCCAGCAGGGCCGCGACCAGACGGCTGGGATCGAGCGCCGCCTCCTTGGGCGCCCAGAGCGCTCCGTGCGCTTCCCCGACCCAGGGCCAGTTACTGCGAACTTCGTCGGCATCGAACCAGTCGCAGACGTGGCCCTGCTGCCGCTGCCACGCTACCTTCGATTTGAGCTCGGTGACTTCGTTCTCGGTGGTCGCCAGGCGGACGATCCCGACGGGCCAGAGCCCGATATCGATGCCGGTGCTTTCGCGGAGCGGGGCCGCGATTTCGTGATAGCGCTCGCGGCCGGCCAGGCCGAACTCGAGCAGCGGATCTTCCGCCCCGGCCTCGATCTGGGGCGCCAGCATCCCGCCCGCCGCCCGCCAGGCGTCCCCCTGGTCTCGACCACGGTCGAGGACCAGGACCCGACGGCCGACCAGGGCCAGCTCCCGGGCGCAGGCGGCCCCGATTGCACCGCCGCCGACTACGATAACATCAGGTATGGCAGTCACTTATAGGCACGAAACTTTTTGAAACGTTGGGCCGTATAGCGGCCTGATCCCCTGTCGGAGGAAGATAGCATGCTTAGGTCACTGGTCGGCTTCGCGATCTTCGCCATCGTGGCGCTGGTGGCTATCAGGATCGTGACCGGGTTGCTGGGCATCGTGCTCAGCCTGGCCA
Source organism: Gemmatimonadales bacterium (assembly GCA_035519565.1). GTDB lineage: Bacteria > Gemmatimonadota > Gemmatimonadetes > Gemmatimonadales > GWC2-71-9 > DATIWD01. The sequence continues at coordinate 2,722 of DATIWD010000093.1, forward strand.
TGCAGGTACTGTGGCTGGCCATCATCGGATTCGTCTTCTACACCTTGGTCCGGATCGTCAGCCCCAGCACCGCGGACCGGATCAAGGAAATGATTCAGGGCAAGCCGGCAGCCTGACCGGCGCCCGCAGGGCAGGGGACAGCGGGGAGCGGAGCGCGATTCATCAGCGCTTCGCTCCCCGCGTCCTTTCTACCAGCCCAGCTCCTCGCAGACCCCCCATACGACCAGCGGGATCATGATCTCGTGATGTCCGGTGAGTTGGATTCCGATGCCGCCGGCCTGGGTCGGCCGTTCCACGACGTTTACCCGGGGTCGATAATGACGCTGCATGTCGAGGTCGGCCGCCACGAATCCCGTGGGCCGGCCGCCCTGGAGGTTCCTGGCGATGGTGAGCGCCTTGAGGAAGACCTCCGGGAGAATGACCGCGCTGCCCAGGTTGAGGACGACTCCACCATCGTGCAGGTCGGGAAGGGAACCCGCCAGTCGGCGGAAATCGCGATGGCTGGTGGCCCCTAGCGCCGCCCCATCAGCGGCCGGATGCTGGTGAATGATTTCGGCGCCGATGGCAGCGTGGACGGTCACCGGGACGCCGTGACGGTGGCAGGCCAGGAGGACGGAAGCCTCCTTCCCCGGCAGGGACCCGCGGCCGGCTAGTGCCTTGGCCAAACCCTCTCCCATGCCCTCGCCCGAGGACGCGGCCCGGGAGATGGCGGCGTTCATTTCGGCCCCAGTCTCCTCGGCCATCCCAAAGGTGCCGTCGCTGAGTCCCACCGCCACGTCTTCGCTGGTCCCACCGAAGGCAGCCAGCTCGAAATCGTGAATCGCCGCGGCGCCGTTGAGGGCCACGTGGGTGACCAGCCCCCGCGCAATCCAGGTCTCGAGCAGTGGGCCCAGGCCCACCTTGATGACGTGGCCACCGATCAGCAGCACCACGCCCCGCCGATGACGCCCGGCCAGCGCCAACCCGGCGATGAGGCGCCTCAGGTCGCGGGCGGCGAGAACATCGGGCAGGCTGCCGAGAAAGGCTCGAACGGAGCGATCGGCGCCCATGGGGCGCGCCAGCGAGGAGGGGTCAACCTTGTTGGGCCGAGCCGCGATCGGCACAGTGCGGAGCCGGGAGAGATCGGCCTCGCGGTACTTCACGGAGTGGAGCCGCTGGTATCGGTGGCGGGGGCGGAACCGGTGGTGCTGATGTCGGTCAGCTCCAGCGTGAGGACGCCGAAGGGCTGCTTGGTGCGGACGACCACCGGGATCCGGCGCCCATCGTCGGTCAGCCAGACCTTGGCGTCGGAGCGCGACGAGAAGAAGCCACGGTCCCCCACGACGGGATTGAGCAACAGGCAATCCACCTTCTGGCCGGAAGGGAGCTCCTTCTTCTCGCGCTTGAGCACCTTGATGACCACCGGATTGATTTCCTTCTTGAAGTATCGCGGGTATTCGTAGGTCTTCCCCACCTCGAGCGGGGTCACCCGGACGAAGTAGAAGAAGGCCATCTCGTCCAGGGGGTCGGGCGGGGTCGCTCCCGATTGATCCTTGCCTTCCTCACGATACAGCCCGGAGTCGGGAAAGATGTTGTACCGGTGTCTGTAGACGCGGTCGTTCTCGTTGGAGGTGAACTGGAACCGGTGGGAGACCAGGTCTGAGGTACCGGCCCAGGATTCCAGGGTGCTCTTGATCTTGAAGAAGAAGGTCCCGCCCTCGAGGGTGAACCGGAACAGATAGGTCTGGGCCCCGGCGACCGTGTCCAGCTGGGCGACCGTGAGTTCGCCTCGTCCCAGGGTCAGGAGGCCCAGCTTGGCGGAGTAGGTGAACTTCTCCCCGACCCCGAATGGATAGGGTCCTTTGACCGATGTCGCCGCCTCCTGATGCCTCGGTTGGCCGGCCATCGTGAGCAGGAACAGGGCGGGAACCCAGCGCTTCACGGGGCGGTCTCCGCCGGCTCGCGTTCCATCCGTTCTATCGTGGCCCGCGCCGGTGGAGCGGGGAGCCGGACCCGGCGACCGGTGTGCCACAGCTCTTTGGCGAGCGCCCAGGGCCTGGACCGCAGGGCGCGGGTCCGCAGGTCGTGGCGTTCCAGATACGACACGCTGTCAACGCGACGAGAATGTTGGGCCAGAACGGCCACCAGCTCGGCCTTGGCTCCCCAGCCATCCGTGGTGAGGAGTCGGTTATCGCGGCCGCGGCGAGCGTTGCGGAGGCTGATGAGCCGGACCGCCAGCAATCCCGATGTGGGGTCATTCAGACCCTGGACGCGAAGGCGCCGCATGAGGTAAGGGGCAAGACGCCGGAGCCACCGGTACCAGGGCGGCACACTGTCGGAGAAACCGGCCTGCGCGACCACCAGGTCGGCGCCGCTTTCCATCCGCTTGAGTAGTTCGGGCACCACTTCCGGGCCGTGACTGAAATCGGCTTCCATGAGCACGGCGCAGTCCCGCTTCGGGCGGTCGGTGCGTTCCAGGGCTTGTCGGAGGAGATCTTCCACGCTGGCAGCGTAGCCGAGCGGTTTGGGATGCCTGATCACCGTGAGCGGGAGGGCCTTGGCGTACGACTCCAGCACCTCGGCGGTCTGGTCCGAGGAGCCGTCATCCACCACCAGGAATTCGTATTCGCGGGTCGCCTCTCCGAGGACACGCCGCAGCTTCCAGAGCAGCAGTCCTACGGTAGGGCCTTCATCGCGACTTGGAATGCAGACGTAAATCATTTCTACTCAAAGCGCTGAGCCAACTCGAACGATACACGGGACGGGCTCAGGTTGCCATCCAGCGGGGGTGCTACTCCGTGGGGGAGGAGGGAGAAGCGAGGGCGATCTCGGTGAGCAAACGTCGCAGCTCGGCGAGACTGAAGGGCTTATGCAAACAGGGGCGACCCTGGCGTTCCAGAAAGGCCAGGGTGTCGCCCCGGATGGTGTCGCCGGTGCTGAAGGCCACCCGCTCGGCAATGCCCGGCGCGCGTTGCTGGAGCTCCTGGTAGAACTCCCTGCCACCGAGGCGCGGCATCCGGAGATCGGTGATGATGAGGTCGAACTTTCCCCGGGTGGCGACCTCGAGCGCTTCGGCGCCGTCGTTCGCCGTCTCCACGCTGTGGCCCCACGCCTCCAGGGTGGCCTGCATGTAGTGGAGAATGGGCGGCTCGTCGTCGACCACGAGCACCTTGAGCGGTCGCCCGCCCTCGCGCTCCACCTCCGGCGCCGGTGCCAGCGAACCCTCCCGGGTCCGCGGGAGCTCCACGGTCAGGACCGCCCCTTTCCCTGCGGTCGTGGTCAGCGTGATCCGTCCCCCATGCTCCTTCACGATGCCCTGCGTGATCGTCAGACCAAGGCCCGTCCCCTGTCCCTCCGGTTTGGTCGTGAAGAACGGCTCGAAGGCCCGCTGAGCGTTGGCATCGGTCATCCCCGGTCCATCGTCGATGACGTCGATGGCCACGCCGTCGAGCCAACGGCGGGCCCGGATGGTGATCGAACCGGGGCGGCCGGTGCTCGCGATCGCCTGGGTGGCGTTGTTGATCAGGTTCACGAAGATCTGCTGGATCTGGTTGGGATCCACGTCGAGCTCGGGAAGGTCGGGTTCGAGCTCCAGTTTGGCCTCGACCTTGTCCGCCATGAGCTGATTGCGGAGCAGCCCCAGGGTGGCACTGAGCAGCGGTCGGATCGCGGTGGGGCGCCGCTGATACTCCTGTTTCCGCGCGAATTGGAGCAGGTTCCTGACGATGTTGGCCGCCCGCTCCGCCTCCTGCTGCACCAGGACCAGGGGCTCACGCAACCGGGGCGGCACCTCGGCCGACTCCACCAGAAAGTCCGCGAACCCCACCACCGACGCCAGCGGATTGTTGAGATCGTGCGCTACGCCGGCGATCAGCTGGCCGATGGCCGACATCTTTTCCGATTGGATCAGCTGCGCCTGGAGTTTCCGGCGGTCGGTCTGATCTTCGAAGATCAAGATCACCCGCGGCTGCTCACTGCTCCGAAGGGGAAACCCGGTGACGGAGAAGATCCGGGGGCCGGCCTGGAGGTCTACGCTGTACTGCTGCTGCGCCCCGCTCAGGGCGGCGCGAACCCCGTCGGCCCAGCCGGGCGGGATCAGCGCCAGCCAGGGCTTCCCTGCGACACTAGTGACCGGAACACCGAGCAGATCGGCGCAAGCGCGGTTGGCGCGGAGGATCAGGCCGTTCTGATCCACCATGAGGAATGCCAGGGAGATCGCGTCCACGGCGCCTTCCCAGGAGCGCTTGGCGTCTTCGAGGACCTGGCGGAGTCGGGCGCCCTCCAGCGCGACTCCGGCGGTCGCGGCGAATGACCCCAGCAGGGCGAGGTCGTCATCGGTATAGGCCCCGCTGGGACCGCCGATGGCCACCGCCCCCCAGACGCCTCGCTTGGCGGGAATGGGGGCGACCAGACAGAGCGGTGGGTCGCCCGGGGTGAGGCGAGTCACTCCTTGCTCGCGGGCGGCCTCCAGCCAGGCCCGCGCCTGGGTTGCCGACCCGCCCTCTACCTGCTGTATTTCAATGGACTTACCATCTGCTGCCAGGGCCCCCACCGCCAGGTGGCTTGGCCCGAAGGTTGCCTTCAAATGCTTGACCAGGAGCCCGATAACGGCAGCCGGGCCGACGGTTCCTACCAGGTCGCGATCGAACGTGGTGATCGCTTCCAGGGCAGTCGGGCCGGAACGCCGAATCGGGGCTGGAGGAACCGCCGGAGAATCCGGAGGTGGAGTCATGATCCTCGCCAATACACGCGGCCGTCTGAAGGCGACCGACCTGCAGCTGATGGTTCTGCTGCTGAGCCGGGGCTCGTCCGCGCGGAGAGCATCATTGGAGCGGCGACTCGAGGCAGAGGGCCCCGATCCGCTGCTCGATCGTCCCGAGCTGCTCGACGGTCTGCTCGCCGTCCGGACCATGCTGGTGCCGTCGGAGGTGCTGTTCTTCTACGTGCTGGTGCGGCGGGCGCTGCTCGAGGCCGGGCTGGACGACCGGGAAGTGGCCGACTATCTCGCCGCACTCCTGCTGGAGTTCGGCCGGCGGGACCGGGCGTGGCGCGTTGGGTGGAACGATGATCAGCGGCATCGCTACCTGGTGGATATCCTGGCCGACTTGGAAGCGACCGACGGAGAGCGCCGTTTCAGGGTGATGGTTCATCTCGGCAACTACGCCCTCTGGTTGGCAGGCCTGTTCCCCGATTATATCGCAGCCCGACACCTCCGAAAAGCCGGACCCGACGTTTCCTACTATGAGACGCTGGGCCGCCGGGGCTACGGCATGGCCAGCGATCACGTGCTCGCCGACTACTATCACCTGGAGCAGCTATTCCGCACCGCGGCTGAGCGGTTCCCGCTCCTGCGCACCGCGCTCAATGGCGTGAGTGACCGGGTGCTCTTTCCGGTCGGCTACACTCAGTAGTTCCGCGGGCCGTTCCCGCCGGCATCGCGGAACCGTTCCGCCTCCCGAATCAGCGACGCGAAGAGCCCGTGGTCGGGTCCTCCGGCCTCGGCGTGGAATTCCTCCGGGTGCCACTGGACTCCGACCAGCCACCACGGCCCCGGCGGCGATTCGATCCCTTCGATCACGTCGTCCTCGGACTTGGCGGAGACGATCACCCCGTTCGCCGGCTCGCGGATCGCCTGGTGATGAAAGGAATTGACGGTGAGTTTGTCGGTGCAGATGGCCCGGGCCAGTCGGGAGCCCGGCACGGCGCCCACGTGGTGCGAGCGCGCGGTTCGGGACAGGGGAGGGTCGTGCGCGACCGAGCCGCCTCGCTCACTCGGGAGATCCTGCCAGAGGGTGCCGCCCATCGCCACGTTCACCAGCTGGATTCCCCGACAGATCGCGAGGACTGGAAGCTGGCGGTCCCGAGCCGTCCGGAAGAGGGCCAGCTCGAAGGCGTCACGCACGGAATCCACCTTGCCCAGCTGCGAGTGTGGCGCCTGACCGTAGGCGCTGGGGTCGATGTCTTCACCGCCACTCAGGATCAAGCCGTGCAGTGGCTTCAAGGCCGATTCGGCGTGCTCGGGACCGATGAGGGGCGAGAGAATCAGAGGGACGCCCCCCTCACGGACGACCGACGCGGCGTACGCGACGTTGATTCCGGTGCGGAGGGTTCCTTCGACGGCGCGCGTGATCCCGCTGATGCCGATGAGTGGCCGGGGCTCGCTGCTCATCGGAGTACGCTGTCGGGGAAGAACGGACACCGCGCGTCCTCGATCCGGGCCGGATCGACCTGAATGCCGATCAGCGGCACCTCCTTGGAGTTCACGTTCACCGTTCCCAGCGTGGGAGCACCCTTGATCGGCCGGCTCTCATACAGGAACACGCCGCGAGCCTTGCCCTGCTGATCGAGGACCAGGACCCCGAATCCCGGAAGCACACCGGCCGGGAGTGGCCCATCGACGCCAACCAGGAGCCCGTCCTTGTTCCGGCCGATGATGGCGGGATAGGCGGGGCCGGCGACGAGGCGGGCCACCAGCCGTTCGGGAAGGGATGCGGGCGCCTCCGACAGGGTTTGTCCCGGTCGCTCGAACTCGCCGAGCAGTAGCGTGGGGCCGGCCAGGGTGGAGAAGCCGCAGGCCGCACCAGGATGGGGCTTGCCACAGCCGGAGATCAGGAGAGCGGCCAGCGGGATGGCCGCGAGACGGGCGCGCATGCTCTAAGGTAATTGTTCGGTCCTTCGCTTGACGGTCGCGCGGCGGTCCCCGTACCATTCGGGCGCACTCCCCAGGAACAGACCATGCCGGTTTACGACTATCACTGCGCGTCATGCTCCCGCGACTTCAGTGTGACGGAGAGCATCGCCCATCACGAGCACGCCAAAGTCGCCTGCCCGCACTGCAAGTCGACGCGGGTCGAGCGCGTCTTCCGTCCGTTCTACGCCAAGACGGTACGGAAGTCCTGAGCGTGGCCAGGGACTTCCGGGGCCGGGGTCAGGCCGACCTTCGCGCGGCGATGGTGGAGGCCAAGGCGGCCATCTCGGCCCTGAAGAGCGAGCTGGCCCACACTGAACGGACCCTCGCCGCGGAGCGCGCCCAACTGGAGGCCGCCGAACGGCGGGGCCGGCTCGCGGCGGATATCCCCGACGCCGAGACGGTCGCCGTGGCTGAGCGATTCGCGGCCAAGCATCGGGAGCGGGTGGCCCTGCTGGAGCGCAAACTCCAGGTGCAGCTGGACGAGCTGGCCCTGGCCGAGCGGGACCTCGAGGAATTGAGCCGGCAGTATCGCGGTATCCCCGGGGCGCCCCCGCCACCGGACGAGACCGGCGATCCCCTGCTGCAATACCGGATGGACCGCGCGGCTCAGGAGGCCGCGGCGGAGGCGCAGCTGGCCCAGCTCAAGAGAAAACTCGGCAAGGACCGGAACGCGTGAGCGCGAGCCAGGAGGCTCCGGCGACCTTCACGGTTCCGCCACTCGACACCGCTTTCTTCGGCCATCCTCGGGGGCTCTCCACCCTCTTCTTCACCGAATTCTGGGAACGGTTCAGCTACTACGGGATGCGCGCGCTGCTCATCCTGTTCATGACCGCGCCGATCGCGGCCGGCGGGCTCGCGTTCGATACCGCCAAGGCCGGCGCGATATACGGGGCCTATACGGCGCTGGTCTATCTGGCCTCGGTCCCGGGTGGCTGGCTGGCGGATCGATTCCTGGGACAGCGCCGGGCCACCCTGTACGGCGGCGTGGTGATCATGCTGGGGCACATCAGTCTCGCCGTGCCGACTGTGAGTGCCTTCTACCTCGGGCTGGTGCTGGTGATCTCCGGTACCGGGCTGCTCAAGCCCAACGTCAGCACCATGGTCGGCCAGCTGTACTCGCGCCAGGATGCCCGTCGCGACGCCGGGTTCTCCCTCTACTACATGGGGATCAACCTGGGGGCGTCGCTCTCGCCGTTCATCACCGGCTGGCTGGCCCAGGCCGCACCGTTCCAGCGAGTGCTCGGCTCGGTTGGACTTACGCCGGAGCACTCGTGGCATTGGGGCTTCGCGATGGCCGCGGTAGGAATGTTCTTTGGCCTGATCCAATACCTGGCCGGGTGGAAGTACCTCGGCGAAGCGGGGATGAATCCGGTCACGCCGGAGACTCCCGAAGCCCGGATGCACCAGCGCTTTCAGCTGCAGGCCGGGATCGCCATCGCGTTTCTGCTGGTCATCGCCGTGGTGGCGCTGAGCCGGAGCGGCAAACTGACGATTACCCCGGAGGGAGTCTCGCAGTCGATCGGCTACCTGCTGATCGCGGTCGTGGTGGGGACCTTCGCCCGGCTGCTGCTCGCGCGGGGCTGGAGCGGAGCGGAGCGGAACCGGTTGCTGGCCCTGCTGGTCCTGTTCGGCGCTTCGTCGATCTTCTGGGCGCTGTACGAGCAGGCCGGGTCTACCCTGAATCTCTTTGCGCAGCGGAATACCGATACCACGCTCTTCGGCTGGAGCTTCCCTCCGAGCTGGTTCCAGGCGGTGCCGCCGATCTTCGTCATCACCATGGCTCCCGCGTTCGCGTGGCTGTGGCTCAAGCTGGGCCCCCGGGAGCCTTCCAGTCCCGCCAAGTTCGTGATCGGGCTGGTGTTCGTGTCGGCGGGATTCGCGGTCCTGATGATCCCGGCCGCGAGCGGCGGGAAGGCCAGTCCTCTGTGGCTGGTCCTCACCTATTTCCTGCATGTGGTGGGAGAGATGTGCCTGAGCCCGATCGGCCTCAGTGTCACCACCAAACTGGCCCCCACTCCGATTCAGGGGCTGATGATGGGCGTCTGGTTCATGTCGATCTCGGTCGGCAGCTACCTGGGCGGGCGGGTGGCGAGCCTGTACGAGGCGTACGCGCTGCAGACCCTGTTCGGTGTGGTGGCGGCCTCCGCGCTGGTGGCCGCCGTCATCCTGGCCTTGTTACTCCGGCCGATCGGCCGGATGGTGGGCAAGGCCTAGCTCCCGCCGGCGCCGTTCACCGTTTGAAAATCCGGAACAGATAGACCAACGAGGGGATGAGCACGCCCGCGCCCACGACCAGGGCGCCGAGCGTGAGGCGGAGGGTGACCGCCGGCGCCGCCGCGTCCCCGATGGAGAGGTGCGGCGGGAGCAGGTAGGGGTATTGGGCCAGGGCCCATCCCCAGAGAATCGCGCTGACCTGCACGATCGCGGCCGCTCTCGCGAGGCGGTACCGCCGCTTCCAGAGACTGACCAGCGCGGTGACGGCGGCGATCCCGGTCGTGAGGTGGAGCGGGACGGCACCCGGCACCGCCAAGAGGCCGGTCCGGATCAGGGGAGCGCTCCCGGACAATCCGAGCGTGACCAGAGCGGCGACGAAGAGCAGGACTCCACTCACCAAAGCCCGGGCGCGGAAGTCCTCCTGTAGCGCAGAGTCATCCGTCTCCAGCGTGAGATAGACGGCCGCCAGGAAGGCGAACAGGAGCAGGGTGTAGAGCCCGATGCTCCAGGCAAACGGCGTGAGCCAGGGTCGGAGGAAATCGGTAGCGAAGTCCCCGCTACGAGGAACGCCCACCCGCCCCGCCGCCACGGTGCCGACGGCAACCCCCAGGAGTACCGGCGTCACCACGCTGGCGACCGCGAAGATCCGTCCCCAGTACTCCTGCCGGACGTCATGCTCCCGGTCGTAGCTCCGGAAACTGAAGGCGGAGCCCCGGAGCACGATTCCCACCAGCATCAGGAACAGCGGGATGTGGAGCGTGATGGCCAGCTCGGCGAAGCCGGCGGGGAAGCAGGTGAACAGGAGGACGATGGCCAGGATGAGCCAGACGTGATTGGCTTCCCAGACCGGTCCGATGGCGTGAGCGACCAGGTCCCGCTGCTTCCCGCTGCGGGGGCCGGTAGCCAACAGGTCCCAGACTCCGCCCCCGAAGTCCGCGCCGGCCAGCACGACGTAGGCGTTGAGCGCCACGACCACCGTCCCGGCCAGGATCGTCGCGAGGGTGATCTCAGGCATACTCGGCGGTCGCCGGGGGATTGGTGACGATCTGGGAATAGAGCAGCCAGGCGACGACCACGCCGAGGAGGCAGTAGAGCAGGGTGATCGCCAGGAACGGGTAGATCAGGCCCGGCATCGGGGTCACGGCCTCGGCCGTGCGGAGCACCCCGTAAATGGTCCAGGGTTGGCGTCCCAGCTCTGTGAGCATCCATCCTGCCTCTATCGCCAGCATGCCGCACGGTCCCCCGACGATGACCGCACGCAGGAGCCAGGGGTGCCCGACCGGATCGCGGCGCCTCAGTGCCAGCCACACCACCCAGAGGGAGACCAGGGCGAGATAGGTCCCCAGCCCCACCATGGCCTGAAACGAGAGGTGCACCAGCGGGACGTTGGGCCAATCCGACGGGGGCACCGTGTCGAGGCCTTTCACTTCGGCCGCGGGGTCATGATAGGCTAGGAGTGAGAGGCCGGAGGGAATCTCGATGGCGAACCGCGTGGTGCGTGCCTCCCGATCGGGCCAGCCCCCGAGGGTGAGAGGCGCGTGGGTGCGGGTCTCGAAGAGCGCCTCGGCCGCAGCCAGCTTCACCGGCTGGTGACGAGCCAGATACCGCGCACTGAGGTCGCCGGAGAGCGGCTGAAGGATGGCGGCGGGGGCGGCCACCAGGAGCCCGATGGCGAAGGCACGGCGATGGAATCCACTCTCAGGGGCCCGGCGCAGGAACCAGGCGTGGATCGCCGCGACGGCGAATCCGGTCGCGGCGTAGGCGGCGAGGGTCATGTGGAGCGTCTGCTCCAGGGCCGCGCTGTTCAGCATCCCGGCGATGGGATCGATGCCGGTCGGTTTCCCGTCCACCACGGTGAATCCCGCGGGAGCGTTCATCCAGGCGTTGGCGGTCACGACGAAGATTCCCGACAGCATTCCGCTGAGGGCCACGAGCAGGCCGGCCAGCAGGTGGGCGCGGCGGGAGATCCGGCCCCAGCCGTAGAGGTAGATCCCGAGGAAGATGGCCTCGGTAAAGAAGGCGAACCCTTCCAGGGAAAAGGGCATTCCGATGATGGGACCGGCAAAGCGCATGAACTCCGGCCAGAGCAGTCCCAGCTCGAAGGAGAGCACGGTTCCTGAGACGGCCCCGACGGCGAAGAGGATGGCGGTCCCCTTGGCCCAGCGCTTGGCCAGCTCGAGATACACCGGATCTCCAGTTCGGCTCCAGCGCCATTCGGCCGCCACCATCAGGCAGGGCATGCCGATACCGACCACCGCGAACAGGATGTGAAAGGCGAGGGAGATCGCCATCTGGCTTCGCGCGGCCAGCAGGTCCGACATAGTGAGCACTAGAAGGCGGCGCAGGCGATCCGAGCGCCGGATTTGCCGGACGGATCGGTCATCTCGTCATCCGGGTCGGCGTGGATTACCAGCGAGCGATTCTGGGGGGAGAGGAGGGAGCGCGGCCCCGGGTCCAGGGTGAGCCCCTCCACTTCGAAGGTCTGGTCGGCCCTGCCGGACCCGTCCACTTCGAGATTGGGGAGATCGCCGGCGTGCTTTCCGGCGGCGCTCTTGGCGCCGTGCTGGAGGCTATCGGGATTGAAATGCGGTCCGGCGCTCATGAAGTCGGGGGGATGGCAGCGGCCGACGGCGTGGATGTGGATGCCGTGGCGGCCAGTCGCCAGCCCGCTGACCTGGACCTTGATCTTCACGCCCTTCGTGGTCTGGCTCAGCACGGCGCGGCCGATGCTCTGCCCCTCCACGTTGATGATGTTGGCCCCGATGGCCGGCGCGGTGGACCCGGTCTGGCAGGCGCCGAGTCCAGTGGTCAATGCCAATGCCCATTTCTGGTACGCGTTCATTGTTCGGTCATCCCGCCTTGAGCCACATCCGCACCGCGACGACCACCAGGAAGATGGCGAACCCGCGCTGAAGCACGCTGGGGGGCATAGACAAGGCCACTCGCGCGCCGAGCGGGGTACCGAGGAAGAGTCCCAGGGCTACCAGCGCCGCGGCACGGACATCGAGACTCCCGAGGCGGTGGTACTGCCAGGCTCCCAGGAGGCCGACCGGCAGCAGGAGAGCGCCCAGCGAGGTGCCAACGGCGGTGATGATCGGCATCTCGCCGAAGAACACCAGCGCCGGGACGATCAGGATGCCGCCGCCGACACCGAAGAGGCCGGCCAGGACGCCGGCGGCGAGGCCGATCAGGGCGAATGTGACGACCATGGACGTGGGGCTCCATGTGGGGGCTCTGTGGAGGTGGAGAATAGAAAGCCGGGGCCCCGAAGGCCACCCGCTAGCCTTCGGTACTTCATGTGGCGCCGGGTCGGCAACAGGCGACGGGGGCGTTTCTTCGGTGGCTGCGTGGGATCGCCCCGCGGCCGACGGGTCAACCCTCGCTGGCACAAGCCCTTCGGAGCTTCGGAAGAGCTAGCTCTTACCGGGTCATTCGGGTGATTTGACAACCCCTGAAGCGGCCCGTACGTTGCTCAGGCACTTCCTCAATACAATCTCTATCGACTCGGAGCGCGACACTGCAAGCAGAGGTGTGGCGAGGGCTTCCGCTTCGGCTGACGCGGACGGCCGCAGTTCTTTCCACCGCGCTGGTGCTGACTACTTGCACCAGCGATAGCCCGGTTGCGCCCCATGCGCCGATCACGGCGCAGTTCGATGTCTCCGGCCTGTTCAAGGCCGCCGGCCAGTTCAACATCTCGATCGACCGGGTGGTCGTCGAGTTCCGCAAGTTCAGCGACAGCTCGCTCGTCATAGCCGACACGATTCCGGCCAGCCAGATCACGCAGTCCGGCGACAGCCTGCGGATCATGGTCAAGGACATCCCGCTGGAGAGCTCCAGCGAGCATTTCTACCTGCATGTCTTCGCCTACAGCGGGGGAGTGCTCTACTACCAGGTCAGTACCGACATCACGGTAAACTCCGGGAGCGCCCCCACCACCACTCCACCCCTGGCGCCGACCTATAGCGGGCCCGGGTTCGATGCCGATTCGCTGGCTTTCCGGCTCGACACGGCGATCGTCGCCGGCGACAGCGTACTGCTCACGGCCAGCGCTTATAAAGCGGGCGTCGCCGTTTCTCCGGCGGCGCCGGTGGCGTTTGACCTCACACCCCTCGCCGACACCCTGAAGGTGCCTCGCCCGCGAGCGGTCTCCACGTACCAGGCCTGGGCCCATCCCAAGGCGGGCCTGAACGACAGCGTCACCATCACGGCCAAGCTTCCCAACAACCTGAGCAAGACCGGGAAGCTTCGCTTCGCTCCGCCGGTGGTGGGGCCGGTCGCCTCGATCACGTTGACGCCCGAGACGCTGACGGTGACCAATAGCGGTGATTCAGCCAAGTTCACCGCGACCTGCCGTGACAACACCAACGCCGTGGTCGCCTGCGGCACGGTCAACTACAGCTCGCTTCAGCCCTCTATCGCTACGACCACCCCGACCGGGTACGCCCACGCGGCGACCACGGCCGGCGCGGCGCAGATCGTGGCCTCGGTCGGGGCGGTGGCCGACACCAACATCTTCATCTACAACGGCATCGCCAACATCCAGATCACCCCGGCGGACACCGTGCTGTCGTCGGTGGGCGACTCCGTGATCCTGCACGCCGCCTCGGTGCGTTTCCTGGGTGGCCCGCCGACTCAGCTCCCCAACAGCCAGGTGACCTGGCAGACGCTGACGCCGGTGGTGGCCCAGGTGAACAGCTCGGCTCGCGTGCTGGCGATCGGCCCTGGCGTCGCGACCATTCAGGCCACCAGCGCCGGCGTCTCCGGTATCACGACGGTGCAGGTGCGCCAGAAACCGGTCTCGTTCAGCGTGACGCCCAAGGTGGACTCGATCGGCATCGGCGGCAGCGTGACTCTGCTGGGAAAGACCTTCGACAAGAACGGGACGCTGGTGCCGGGCCGGACCGTCACCTGGACCTCCCGCAAGACCAGCGCCGCCACGGTGAGCGTCGGAGGGCAGGTGACTGGTGTGTCGATTGACTCCACCTACGTGGTGGGCACCGACTCCAGCTTCGCCGACTCGGCCCATGTGTTCGTGGTCACCAATCCGCCGCAGAACATCCAGTGGGGCGCGGACAGCACCTCGGTCGGGCGGGGCACCACCTTCCAGCAGGCGATCCTGCTGTCGACGCCGCCCGGCGGGAACGTGACGGTGAGCATCGCCCTCACCAACCCGGCCGACACCATGATCCTGAAGCCGGTCCAGTCCCAGATCACCTTCGGCACCGGCCAGACCAGCCAGACCGTGAGCTTCCAGGGCAGGGCCGCAGGCCGGGTCCTGGTCACCGCGACCGACCAGGCCGGGCTCTACAAGCCCGACACGCTGATCGTGGCGGTACTCTCGACACTCGACTTCCGGACCATCCAGAACCCGGCGTCGCAGGCAACCGCCTTCAGTATCAACTCAGCGGAGCAGCGGGCGATCTACGTCTTCCTGTCGGATCCGGCGCCGCCGGCCGGATTGGCGGTGACCTTCCAGGCCACGACGCCGGGGATCGCGACCATCGCCCCCGCCACGGCCACGATTCCGGGGGGGCAGCTGAGCGCGCAGGTGGACCTTACGGGGACCGGCGTGGGCTCGACCCAGCTCACTCCGGTGGCCGCCGGGTACGTGGGCAAGCCTTCGAGCATTACCACGTTCCTGGCCCAGTTTACGGTCTACAATGTCCCCACCTACGTCGGCGCGGGGCAGAACTTCCAGGCGTACGTTCAGATCCCGAACTCGATGGACCGGAGCCTGTTGGTGAACATCGCCCGGACCAATCCGACGGCGGGCTCGACGCCTGACACGGTCCGGATCCCGACGGCATCCAACTACGTGTACTTCCCCTACCAGGCCCTCGTGCCGGGCAAGGATACGATCTCGGCGAGCAAGACGAGTTGGGTGACGGGGAAGGCCAACGTGCAGGTTACGACACCGCGGGTCTATCCCACCTACTCGGGGAGTACGACCGCCGGCGGACCGCTCGCGAGCTGGTACGTCTACGTCTACGACTCACTCCGGAGCTCGAGCTACCCCCGGAACGACACGCTGAGGGTGACGGTACACTCCAGCGATCCAACGGTCTTCACCGTGGTCGACTCGACCGCGGTGATCGTCGCGGGGAGCAATACGGTCACCAAGAGCAACAGCCTGCAGCCGGTCGCGGGCGGCCAGGCCTATCTGATCGCCACGGCGCCGGGGCATATCAGGGATTCCAGCTTGGTCAGCATCCAGCCGGCCAAGCTGAGCGGGCAGCTCGGCTACCCCTACATCGTTGGCGCGCGCCAGCAGCTGCTCAACACCTACTTCCAGCTGCCGTTCCAGCGAAGCGTGCCGGTGGTGGTCCACTTGAGCCACCTGCGACCGGCCTTTGACTCGCTGCTGGCGGACTCGTTGATATTCCCGGTCAACTCGACCACGCAATACTTCAATATCAACGGCCTGACCCCGGGCACCGACACGATTATCGCCACGGCGACCGGGTACGGGGCTGACACGCTTCTGCTCCAGGTGGTGCAGCCGCACGTATGGGAGAGCGGCCTGAGCAGCTCGTATTACATCACGTCGCCCGCGGTCCCGTTCAGCGTCTGTGTGGCGCCATACGCGCGGACCTGCGGGTACAACGTGCCCTCGCTGGATACCGTCGCCGTCACCCTGTCGGTCAGCAATCCCAACAAGGCGACGCTGGATTCGACCGTGGTCCATGTGCTGAAGGGGGGCTACATCTCGCCGACCCAGGCCCGCTTCACTCCGTTGGATACCGGCACCGTCGTAATCCGGTTCAGCCCCCCGGCGCCCTACGCCAGCGACTCGCTGACCGTCACCATCAATGCCGCGCCGTTGACGCTCTCCGGCGGGTCGCCGGGCTATGTGGGCCTTGGTCAATACCAGACCGGGACCGTATCCATCCCCAATGTCCCGGGCGATACGGTCCGGGCGGCGATTGGCCACACCCGCACGCCTCGCGGTACCGTGGTGCCCGACACCGTGAAAATCCCGCCCATTACGACCGCCGCGAACTTCCGGTGGACCGGCACGGTCACCGGCGTGGATTCGATCCAGGCCACCGCGACCGGCTTCCTGACCTCCGGGATCGCCCAGCTCAACGTGGCGCGGCCGCAGATCGTTCACTACGTGCCCGGGTTCCCGAGCACCGCCGTGGTGAACGACACCATCAGCTTCTTTACGGCCTACGCCAGCGACTCGATCCTCAAGAGCTACTTCTACAGCCACCCGGTGCAGGACACGGTGTTCGTGACCGTGACCTCGACCGATCCGAACGTCCTCAAGATTGATTCGACGGCGGTGTACCGGATCCTGCCCAACCAGTCCACGGTCTCGATTCCGCGGATGATCACGGTGGGGCCGGGAATCGCGCGGGTCATCATGACGGCCACCACCGCGGGTGGGGCCGCCCCGATCACCTATATCCCGGACACGACCGCGGCGGTGGTGGTCACGGCCCCGGCAATCACGCTCAATCCGGCCAGCTTCACGATGGGTAAGGGCCAGCAGTACCGGTCCTACTACGCCCAGATTCCGAACGGAGTCGCGACACCGACCAAGGTCGCACTGGTCCTGAGCGATACCACGGTGGCGGGACTGTCCACCGACACGGTCACCATCGCGGCAGGTGCAACGACGTCGCCCGCCTTCACGGTCTTCGGGAAGAACAAGGTGGCATCGATCCAGCTCACGGGGTCGGCGACCGGGTTCACGCAGGGGAACGCGGTGGTAGTGGTGAACAACCCCTTGCTGTCGGTCAACCCCACCACGACCGGCTACGTGGGTCAGGGGTCGATCGCCTTCTATACCTACGCGACCGACGAGACCGGCAGCACCCGGGAGGTCAGCGCCCCCTTGGCTCTGACCTTGAGTTCGACTAATACCGCGGTCCTGACCATAGACTCGTCCACGGTAATCCCGGC
>DATIWD010000094.1:0-16264 GCA_035519565.1 Gemmatimonadales bacterium
AGCAGGCGAAAGAACCCCTGGCCGTCGGCGCGGGTGAGGTTGGCCACCGATCGCACCGAGCGTTCGCCCCAGAGGATGTGATAGGGGAACGAGGGGATGTTGCTCATGTGGATCCCGGCACAGACCACGGTGCCACCCTTCTCGACCACCTCCAACGCGACCGGCACCAGCGCCCCCACCGGGGCAAAGATGATGGCGGCATTCAGTGGCAACGGTGGCGGCTCGGTCGAGGACCCGGCCCACACCGCACCCAATTCTCGCGCGAATCGCTGCGCCGCCAGGTCGCCGGAACGGGTGAAGGCGAACACCTCCCTGCCCTGCCCGACCGCCACCTGGGCCACGAGATGGGCCGCAGCGCCGAACCCATAGAGGCCCAGGCGCCGGGCATCTCCCGCCGCGGTCAGCGCCCGAAAGCCGATCAGCCCCGCGCATAGCAACGGCGCCGCGGCCACGTCGCCATAGCCCTCGGGGATGGGGAAACAGAACCGCTCGTCCGCCACCGTGAACTGGGCATAGCCGCCGTCCAGCTGATAGCCGGTGAATCGGGCCCGATCGCACAGGTTCTCCCGACCCGACCGGCAGAAACTGCAGGTGCCGCAGGTCCAACCCAACCAGGGCACACCAACCCGATCGCCGGCTCGGAAGCGGCCGGCGCCGGCTCCCGATTCGACCACAGTGCCGACGATCTCGTGGCCCAGCACCAGCGGGAGCTTGGGGTCCGGCAGCTCGCCGTCCGCCACGTGGAGATCGGTCCGGCAGACCCCGCAGGCCTTGACTCTGAGGAGCACCTGGCCCGCGGCCGTTCGTGGCACCGGGATCTCGCGGGGCTCGAGCGCGTGGTGCGGAGAGGTGAGCACCATCGCCAGCATCGTGTCCGTTCGATTCGCCATACGGTTGTACCTGCGCTAGCTGGGAGAAGCGGTGCGGGTGGCCTTGACCCGAACGCCTTCGTCGATCCGATCGGTGGGGAAGCGGATCACCAGATCGCCCGGGGCCAGTCCCTTCACGACCTCGGTAGCCTCCGCTCCCCGATGGCCGATCTCCACCGTGCGCCGGTGGGCCCGACCGTTACTCACGACGAAAAGCTGCCACTCGGTCCCCCTGCGGAACAGCGCGCTCCCGGGCACCTGCAACACGTCGGGTGCCTGCCACACCACGACTCGAACCTGCACCCGGTAGCGGTCTCCCAGGGGAGTCGGCGGATCGATAAAGTCGCCCACGACGTTGACTCGCTGTTCTTCGACGCCGAGCGCGGAAACCTTGGTGAAGCCCGAAGGCTCGACCACCCGGACCCGGGCCCGGAGCGTCTTTCCGCCGCCCCATTCTTCCACCAGCATGGTGTCTCCCGGCGCCACCTTTACCGCGTCGCTCGAGAGCAGATCGGACACCACTTCGAGGCGCCTTGGGTCTCCCAGCTCGAGGACTGGCGCGCCGGCCGGCACCACCCGGACGTCGGGCTCGACCACCCGCAGCACCCGCCCCGCGACCGGGGCTTTCAGGTCGATGGCGGTGCGTCCCCCGGGGCCGGGCCCCGTCACCGCCAGCAGGGCCGCGCGAGCCTGCTCCACGTCGTGTTGCGCCGCCTGCGCCTTGTAATCCGCTGCCTCGATCTCCCGCAGCCGGTTGGTCTCCTGCAGCCGGGCGCGCTCCAGATCCTGGGGGGAGAGCAATCCCTGAGCGGCGAGTGAATCGGCTCGGATCTGATCTCTCACTGCCTGGTCGTAGTTGTCTCGAGCCTGGTGCAGCGCCGCGTCGGCCACCCGCTTGGCGTCCTCCGCCGAATGCAGGCGCGCCTCCGCCTGCTCGCGAGCCCGCGGATCGAGTGGTGCCGGGTCGAGTCGAGCCACCACCTGCCCCTTCCCTACCAGGTCTCCCTCCTTGAGCGTGATCCGCGAGAGCTGCCCGGCAAACGGCGCGGCGACGGTGTACCGGTCCCGCACGCGGGTCATCCCCTCCTCGTCGATCGTGACCTGGAGCGGTCCTCGGCTGATCGTCGCCAGTTCGATCGGAATGGGTGATGGCCGAATAATGAACGCCACCACCACCGCTACCGCGATGACGGCGATCAGCCATATCCCCCGCTTGAGCCAGCGATTCATGATCTACTCTCGGGTCTTGAGCACGGCGACCAGGTCCAGCCGGTCCACCCGCCGCCGGACGACCAGGGCCGACAGAATGGCCGCGACCACCATCACGACGACGCTGAACACATAGGTGGCGCCGCTCACCACCAGCGGCATCCGGAACAACTCGGAGCTGAACACCACGGCGATGAGGGCGTACAGCCCGAACCCCACCACCAGACCCACCGGGATCGCAATCGCGGTCAAAATGGCCTGCTCGCCCAACAGCATGGCGGAGACCTCACGCCGGGTGAAGCCGAGAACCCGGAGACTGGCCAGCTCGCGGGCCCGCTCCGAGAGGGCAATGCGAGACCCGTTATACACCATCCCCACCGCGATCACCACCGCGAAGATCACCAGCACCCGGCTCGATATCCGGCTGCTCTCCGCCAGTGTCTTTTCGAAGTTGGCGAGATCTGCCTCTCGCACCGAAACCGCCGCCACGGCCGGCATCCGCTTGAGTTCGACGTAGAGCCGCTGCGCCTGGACCGGGTCCACGGCGAGATAGGCGCCCGACATGGTGCGTTCCTCGACCAGCAAGCGGCTCAGCGCCCTCGCGTCCATCAGGGCCGCCATGCCGATCAGGTCGTCCACCAGTCCGGTGAGCACGACGGAGCGGACCGGTCGCTTTCCCTCGAGGACTTCCACCACCACGGTGTCGCCCGTTCGCACGCCGAGGATGTTCCCCAGCGCTCTGCTCAACACCAATCCGTCCGGCGGGATCGGCGTCTCCCGTTGATAGCGGTCAATTACCCGTCGCAGGTTACTGCGGGGCTCGAGACCGGTCAGGGCGATGCGGTAGGTCCGCGCCCCGAAGCGCAGCCGGACCGGCGTGCTGCGAAACGGCTCGACTTGCAGCACCCCGGGCAAGTGGCCGAGGTCGTACCGGGTCCGAAGCGCGCGCGGATCGGTGAAGATGACCGTGGCATCCATGCGCTGGCTCTCGCGGAACATGACGTCGGCCATGTAGGCCACCGCATCGTACATCCCGCGCCCCGGGACCACGGTGGCGATGGCAAACGAGAGGCCCACCACCGAGAGCGCGGCCTTGACCGGCCGGCGTCCTAGCGTCCGGGCGATCATGCGCCCTTCCGGTCCCAACCAGCGAGACAGACCGATTCGGTCCAGCAGCCCGGCCCGGAAGGTGGGCGGGGCGTCGGGTCGCATCGCCTCCGCCGGGGGGAGGCGAATCGCCCGACGCACCGCCCCCAGGGTACCGATCGCCGCCGCCAGCACCGTCACCAACAGCCCCAGGCCCACCACCCAGCCGCTGGTCACATACCGCAGCACCGGAAAGTGATAGAACTTGGCAAAGACCCCGGTCACCAGGCGCCCGAAATACAACCCGGTCGCGCTTCCTCCCCCCGCGCCGAAGGCCACCGGCGCCATCCCCAGCCACAGATAGTGCAGACCGACGGCCCGGTTCCCATAACCGAATGCCTTGAGCACCGCGATCTGATCGCGCTGAGTGTTCACCAGGCGACCCATGACCAGGTTGAGCAGAAAGGCCGCGATTCCCAGGAAGATGTACCCGATGATGAAGCCGGTGACCTGGTGCTGCTTGATCTCGTCGGAGATGAATCGATGAGAGAGCTGATCATGGCGGGCGTATGCGCCGATCCCGCCGTAGGCGGCCAGGAGGCGGTCCAGACGGGCCAGGACGTCAGATACATCGGCGTCGGGCACCAGGGCCAGAGCCAGATCGTTGAACGCGCCGTCGAGATCCAGCGCCGGCCCCAGCTGATCGCGGCGCATCCAGAGCACGCCGAACCGCCGGTTGTCCGGGAAGAGTCCACCCGCCGCGATCTCGTAGACGAACTCGGGAGAGAGCGCGACCCCCACGATGATGAGCCGCTCCCAGCGGCCGTTGATCACGGCGCCGATTCGATCACCGCTCCGAAACCGGTTGGCCAGCGCGAACCCCTCGCTCACCAGTACTTCTCCCCGGACTTCGGGGTCGGGGAGCCGGCCGCTCCGAAGATGGATGTCGTTGAGCAGCGGCCGGCCCCGGTCCGGCAGCGAGACGATGTGGCCGGTGGCGGGTTCGACCAGGCCCGGGACGTCGAGCACCACGTCGGCCACCACCCGCGACTCCGCGAGGCGAACCCCCGGAATCTCTCGAACCAGATCGAGCACCCGCTCGGGGGCACGCTTGACCGACGCGAACGCGTCGGCGAACCGATAGGCGGCGTAGTAGGCCCGCTGGGACGCGCTCAGGGAGTCGCTCATCCCCCGCATGGTGATCATCGCGGCGACCCCGCACCCGACGACCAGCCCGATCGCCACTAGTTGGCTCCTCAAATGCCAGAGATCGCGGACGAGTTTGCGGTTGAGGGCGCTCATGGGCCTTACCAGCTCAGCTCCCTCGGGGAGGCCCGACGGGGGTTCCGGGTCACCTCGGTGATCTGGCCGCTCCGCATGCGGATCACCCGGTCGGCCATCGCCGCGATGGCCGCGTTGTGGGTGATGATCGCCGTGGTGGTCCCCAGCTCCTGGTTCACCTTGGCCAGGACTTCCAGCACCAGTACGCCGGTCTCGTAGTCCAGGGCCCCGGTGGGCTCGTCGCAGAGCAGCACATCGGGCCGCTTCGCCACCGCCCGCGCGATGGCCACCCGCTGTTGCTCTCCTCCCGAGAGCTGGGCCGGGAAGTGGTCGAGCCGCTCCCCCAGGCCGACCAGCCGGAGCGCCTCGGTGGGATCCATCGGCCGCTCCGCGATCTCGGTGACCAGCGCGACGTTTTCCAGCGCCGTGAGGCTGGGGATCAGGTTGTAGAACTGGAAGACGAAGCCCACGTGTTCGCGCCGGAAGCGGGTCAGCTCCCGTTCATCCTCCTTGGTGAGGTCGTGGTCGAGGAAACCGACCGCGCCGCTGGTCGGCACGTCCAGGCCGCCCAGGATGTTGAGCAGGGTGGATTTTCCGCTGCCGGAGGGGCCGAGCAGGACCACCAGTTCGCCGCGATAGAGCTCGAGGTCTACTTCGCGGAGGGCATGGACCTCCACTTCGCCCATGCGGTAAATCTTGCTCAGCCCCCGCGCGGTGAAGACCGCGGGCGCCGTGGCTGGGATACTGGTCGCCGTCATCTCACGGTCATGGTAGAGGGCCTCGGCAACGGGGACGCTGAACCGGTAATGAAGCCGTCTTCACGAAAACTACTTCAAGTCTTCTTCAGACCGGTTTCAAGTCGCTTTCCCGATCATAGAGTCAACCGGGAGGTGGCTTATGACGAGGAAACTCCGGCTCATCGGCACGGCCGTTGGGTTGTGTCTTGGAGCGGTTGATCTCGCTGCCCAGCAACCGGGATCGGCGATCACACCAGGGGACCGGATCAGGGTCTACCGGGTGGCGGAACCGGACGGCCGGGTGACTGGAACGTTCGTGGGTCGCGACACCACTGACCTTCAAGTGGTCAGCGACGTCGCAAAGACACAGATCAGCATCCCTTTGGTCGAGGTGACCAAGCTCGAGCGATCGACGGGGCCGCACGGGCACACCCTGGCGGGGCTGGGCGTTGGCGCCGGAATCGGCCTGGGATTGGGCCTGGTCGCAGCGGGTGGGAACAATGATTGGGTCGAGATCGGTGCCGGCGAAGTCGTGCTGGGCACGGCCGTGTTTGCCGCAGCCGGTGCGCTCGTGGGAACCATCGTACGGAACGAGACGTGGGTAGAGGTACCCTTGGCCAGCATTGAGCCTCCGCCAACCGCGGCACCCGACACGACCGCCCCGATTGTTGCCCCGATCGCGGCGGAGCAATAGGCGTCTCGACGCCTAGCGCTTCTTGGCCTTTGCGGCGCGCTCCGGGGGTTTGCCCTTGGGCACTGCTGGCTTGATCGCGCCCTTGACCACAGTCCCGGCCGGCGCCTTCACCAGCATCCCCCCCGCCACGGCCCGGACGATGTCGGTCTGGCTGATCACGCCTACCAGCTTCCCATTGGCCTGGACGAAGAGCCGGTGGACCTCCCCATAGAGCATCTGCTGGGCAGCCTCCCTGAGCTCCGCTTCCGCTTCAACCATGAGCGGCTTGCGGGTCATGACCTCCTCGACCAGCACCTCCTCGCGCGATTCCGGGGTGGCGCCTTCGCCCTCGGCTTCGGCCTCCATGATGTCGCTGGACGATACCACACCGATCACGGCACCGGTCCGATCCACCACCGGGAGCCCGGAAACATGACCGTCCGCCAGCACGCGGATTGCCTCACTCAAGGTGTCGTCGCCCCGGACGGAAATGACCTTGGATGTCATCAGATCGGAGACTTTCACGGCTCCTCCTCCTTTTGCTGAAACCCGTTGAACTCAGGCGGCCCCGACCAAGGCGGTCAGCGCGCTCCGATCCGCCACCCCGACGTGGCGCTTGGTCTCCTGCCCATGGCGAAAGGCGATCAGGGTCGGAATCCCGCGCACCTGGAACTGCTCCGCCGTCCGCGGGTTGTGGTCGGTGTCGAGCTTGAGCACCAGCACCTCGCCCCGGCGCTCCGAGGCAAACTCGTCCAGCGTCGGCGCCATCACCCGACAGGGCCCGCACCAGTCGGCGTAGAAGTCCACCAGCACCGGCACTTCGGCGGTCTGGATCGTCTCCTGGAACTCCTGGTCGGACGTCTTGATCGGACGATCCAGGAGCAGCGGGCGGCTACAGCGACCACACTTGGGCCCGTCGGCCAGCCGGCTCAGGTCCGCGCGACTCAGCCCCTGACATACTGGGCAGCGAATCGTGACTCGGCGAGACGGAGTCGCAGTCGTGGTCATCGTGGTCGCCTCACTAAGGGGCGCCGAGCCGAAACTCGGCGACTGAGCATGTATCCAATCGAATGAGGTTGCCATGAAGGCCGGTTGAAGCCGGCATGGAAGCGCCTTCAGCATCCCTTCAGCCCCGGGAGGCCAGTTTGATTCATCATGGAGTCGTCTCGTGTGCGCCGGCCCATCGGCCGAGCGATGAGGAGCAACATATGACCAAGACGGAACAACTCAAGAAGGCGACCCGCCGAGCGGCTCATGCGGCGGGAGAAATGCTCAAGGACGCGAAAGACCGCTTGCAGCGCACGGCCCGGAACCGCCGGATCAAGCGCGCGGTACGGGAGACGGCCGCGACGGCCGCATCAATCGGTGCGGCGGCGGCGACGGCCGCGCTGATCGATGAGGTCGCCCATCGAGTCCGGCGCCGCGAAATCGCCAGGTTCCGGGGGAAGGAGTCGGCCCTTGGCCTCACCGTCCAGCTGGACCGGCCGGTTCCCGAAGCCATCGAGGCGGTGACCGAGGCCCTGCGGTCCGAGGAGTTCGGTATTCTGACCCGGATCGACGTGGGTCAGGTGGTGAAGGACAAGCTCAACCGCCCCTTCCGCCCCTACGTCATTCTGGGCGCGTGCAACCCGGCGCTGGCCCATAAGGCCCTGTCCCACCGGGCCGAAGTGGGGCTGGTCCTGCCCTGCAGCGTGACGGTGGAGGCCGACCCCCGGGGGGGGTCCACCGTACGGATCGCCAATCCGAGGACGATGTTGGGGATCGATGGCCTGAGCGGTGACCCGGAACTGCGCGCGATCGCCCGGGAGGCGGGGGATCGGTTGCAGCGGGTGGCTGCGGCCTTGCATTGAGCCAGCTTCGTGCCGTGCACAGAAAGAACCCCGGTGTGTCCTGGCGCCTCGTCCTGCTCGGCCTGATCCTGGTCGCGGTGCCGCTCGGTGCCCAGGAGAAACCGCCGCCGGCAGCGACCGCCCGCCCGCCGGGTGTGACGGACTCGACGATCGCCCTGGGCAAGGACCTGTTCCACGGCAGCGCCGGCTGCAACGCCTGCCACGGCGACAATGGCCGCGGGACCGACCGGGGTCCCAGTTTGACCGGAGCGGTCTGGCTGCATGGCGACGGGAGCTATGACTCGATCATGCACCAGGTCCTGCACGGAGTGCCCGCTTCGAAATCGATGAGCGGCGAGGCCATGCCGATCCGTGGCTGGGTACCAATGAGCGACGAAGAGGTGAAAGCGGTCGCGGCCTACGTGTGGGCGATTACCCACCCACCGAGGGCACCGGAGTAGGCAGGACGGACAAGATGGACAGGACGGGCAAGACGGACAGGCGGGCAATCCTCAGTCCCAACCACAGACTCCCGACCAGCTCCTAGCTCCCAACTCCCAGCTCCCAGCTACCCTCAGTCCTCCGAACTGAGTTCCGTCTCCTGCGTCTCTCTCACGGTCGTCTGCGGCTCCGCCACCATCTTCCGGAGCTCGGCGCGACGTTCGTCCGACAGGTAGGAGGCCCGGAGCTGCTCCCAATCAGCCAGCGTGGCGACCTGGCGACGGCGAACCTCGGAATGGAGGGCCCGTCGCCCCAGTTCAGACACCGGCTTCTCCTGAAGCGAGGTCAGCACGACCTCTCCGTCCTGGAATTCCCCCAGCCGATCCTGCAGCCGTTTGAGCTCCTCAACCCAGGCGGTGAAGTCCGGGCCGTAGTGGCTCTCGAAGAATTCGGCCTGATAGCGGGCCCGCTTGGCGGTCTTCCGGAGGTCGTGGAGAACCGGCGCCGCATCCCGCAGGGGAACCCGGGGACCCGTGGTCCAGGCCGGATGGAGCAGCAGCGCCGAGAGACCCGGTGCGAGCAAGTCGGGTAGCACCGCCGTGAGCGACAGCTCACCAAGTGAAGTAAAGTGCGGCTCCTCCAGCCAGGTGGCGTAGGCCGACTTGAGCCGACCATAGCGGCGACTCGAAAGCACCCGGCGCACGGCGGCCGTGGCCTTGGGTTTGACCCGATCCACCCTGGTCAGCAGGTGATCGACCACCTGGCGCACATCCTGAGACGTATCTTCCCGATAGTTGGTTCGGAGGTGGTCCGCCTGGACGTCGAGATCCCGAAGGCTCCCCAGTACCCGGGTGAGCTGCCTCACGCGACGCTCCCCCGCGTCAGCCGGGAGCCGAACGGCGGGTCGGAAGATGGCGAGGGCCGCCCGAAGTCTCCGGCTGGCCACCCGCATCTGGTGCAGGTCCTCGGGGTCGGCACCACTCCAGACGCCGGCCTCCCGTCTAAGAATCCGCCGGAACTGCTCGCCGATGGCCTCCGCAGCCGCCTCACCGAAGGACAGACCCGTTGGGCGCGATGACGGTTCGACCGGAGGCTGAGTCGGAGTCAGGCGGCCGTGGCTCTGCCAGCGTTGTGAAACGATTGGAGGCCCGTTCATAGGGCCTCCATTCTGCGCCGAATCAGACAGGTCCACAAGCCCGGGCCGGTCCCCCGGATCCGGGGGCCAGGGATCGGTCATCAGTTTGCCTCCGCGGGAGCGGTCGAGCGCCTCCGCCGCCGGCTCGCGCCGCCGCGGCGACAGGCTTCGAGCAACCGACGCACCTCGGCGGTTGTGGTCTGCGCGAACCGCTCGTCCGAGACCAGATAGGGCTGGCGCTCCTTGGGAGCGGCCAGCACCACCAGTTCGTCCACGACGGGCTGGATGGCGGTGGCGAAGGCCGGCAGGCACCCGGGTGTCGCATAGACCACGCGGGCGGCTCCCGCGTGCCGTACGGTGTCGATCACTGCCTCGGCCTCGAGAGCGTCAGCCATGCCATCGTCCACCACGATCACCAGCCGATTGGAGAGCGCGATCGGAGGAAGCGGTCCCCGGGCCTCCCGCGTGGCACACCCGAGCTCCGACCGCTCCTGATCCAGGAGGGTCCTCACGTAGGCGTCCGGAATGTTGAGCGCGTCCACCTGCTTCCGGTCCAGAACTTCGGAATCAGGAGTGGCCGCGCCGACCTCCGAATGCCGGCGCCCCGGAATCCTCACCTTGCGTGCCGCCACGAAATCGAGCGGCGCGTCGAGCGCCACGGCGATCTCGTACCCGACCCGTACCCCGCCGGGCGTGAACGTCAGCACCACCGGCTTCTGCCTGCGGTAGCCAGTGAGCACTTCCCCCAGCCACCGGCCGGCTTCGCTTCTGGTGGGATGAATCATGGGCCTCTCCTTGGCTCCTCTCCCGTACAACATGCAGAAAGGATCATGATGATGCCATGAAGCCGGAGTGAGGCGGTTGCAGGATGCTCCGAGGAGACTGCCGAGACCCGCGGTCGCGGGCGTGGCTGGCGTGGCCTAGCGAGACGCGCGGCCCGCCGTGCTATGCCCAAGCCCCTCCCGCCCCATCACATCGGAGATGGTCGTCTCCTGGAAGAAGCGAAGCCAATCCTCGGAAACCTTCTTCCATCGAACATGGGCAGCACAGGGGTTCCGGCCGCTGCAGGTGGGCCGGCCGAGGAGGCACTGGCCCCGCTGCTCCAGGGTATCGAAGACGCCGACGACTGCGTCGAGCCGCATGGCGGAGGGCGAACCGCCCAATCGAAATCCACCTCGCTTGCCGCGGCTGGAAACCAGGATCCCTCGACGCGTGAGCTGGTGAAGGATCTTGGAGAGGTAATTCCGGGGGATTCGGAGATCGGCCGCGAGGTCGGTGACCCGGACCGGATCGTCGTCCGATGAGCGGGCGGCAATGGCCAGGGTGGCGCGGAGCGCGTATTCAGCGGTCTGGGAAAGCAGAAAAGCCCTCCGCGAAGGAGAAATCCGACGCCAACCACTGCAATATCATCATACAGGCATGAAGTAAACAGCGAAGGCAAGCCCTGCCCGAAAACCGCTCTGTACAATCATGAAGAACTCTTATGAGCCAAGCTCATAATATCATCATACATGGGTGATAAAATAGCTCCGGTCTCTGGCCCCCATGTGCCCTGGAGGAAAGCCGATGCTCCCTGTCGCTGATGCACCCCGCCCTCGTGGAAGCTGGCGGTCATCCCTCGCCATGCTCGCGGCCCTGGCCCTCTTCGCCGCTCCTATGGTCGGCTGCGCCAAGGGCGAGCACGAGGAGAAGGCCGGCGGTGAAAAGACCGAGGCGGCCGAATCCCACGAGGAAGGGGGAGAGGGGCTTACCGCATTCCAGCTCAAGAACGGGATCGGCCCCATCACCGAGGAAGTGAAGGTCGGGCCGGTCGATAAGGCGCTGGCGGCGCAGGGGGAGAAACTGTTCACGGCCAAAGGGTGCACCGCCTGCCACAAGATCGGTGAGAAGTACGTGGGCCCCGCCCTGGGCGGCGTCACCGAACGCCGGACGCCGACCTACGTGATGAACATGATCCTCAACCCGGTCGAGATGTACGAGAAGCACCCCGTCGCCAGGGGGCTGCTGGCCGAGTTCATGACTCAGATGCCGAACCTCAATCTGACCAAGGACGAGGCTCGCGCGATCATGGAGTACCTGCGTACCCAGGGCCCGGCGACCGCCGCGGCCAGATAGCCCGAAGAGGAGACCAAGTCTATGATGTCGTCCCGTGTGACACGCATCGTTCTGGCCGCCGCCCTCGGCGCCGGCCTCCTCGGCGCGGGTGCCTGCGCCAAGCCATCCGCCAAGGCCGGGCCGAGTTTCAGCGGCGCCGCCGAGCAAGTGTACGTGCCGCCCGGCAAGTATGACGAATACTACGCGTTCCTGTCGGGAGGCTTCAGCGGCCAGATTGCGGTCTACGGCCTGCCATCCGGCCGGCTGTTCCGGGTAATCCCCGTCTTCTCCCAGGATCCCGAGAAGGGATGGGGCTACAACGAGCAGACCAAGCCGATGCTGATGACCAGCTACGGCTTCGTGCCCTGGGACGACGCCCACCATCCCTCGCTGTCCAAGACGGACGCAATGAACGACGGCCGCTGGATCTTCATCAACGGCAACAACACACCCCGGATCGCCCGCGTCGATCTCGCGGAGATGGACACCAAGGAAATCATCGAGATCCCCAACTCCGCCGGCAATCACGGGTCGCCCTTCGTCACCCAGGGCACCGAGTATGTCGTCGGGGCGACCCGCTTCAGCGTGCCGACCCCCCAGAAGGACGTGCCGATCTCGAGCTACAAGGAGAACTTCACCGGGCTGATCTCCTTCGTGGCGGTGGATAAGACGTCGGGCAAGATGACCCTGGCCTTCCAGATCCACGTGCCCGGCTACGACTACGACTTGGCGCGGCCCGGCAAAGGGCCCTCGCACGGCTGGGCGTTCTTCACCTCCTACAACACCGAGCAGGCCACGACCCTGCTCGAACGGAACGCCTCCCAGAACGACAAGGACTATATCGCCGCCGTGAACTGGAAGCAGGCCGAAGAGTGCGTGGCCCAGGGCAAGGCGGACACCTGGCCGGCCAAGTATGCCCACAACTGGATGGACCAGGCGCAGATTGGGCACAGCGAGATGCTGAGCGGCGCCAAGGTCCTGGAACCGTCCAAGTGCCCTGGCGTGATCTACTACCTGCCGACTCCGAAGTCGCCCCACGGGGTGGATGTTGACCCGACGGGTGAATACATCGTGGCGGGCGGGAAGCTCGCGGCGGTGATCCCGGTTCACTCCTTCTCGAAGCTGCAGAAGGCGATCGCGAACAAGGATTTCACGGGGGATGCCAACGGGATCCCGATCCTCAAGTACGAGTCGATCCTGGCCGGCGAGGTGCAGAAGCCCGGGCTGGGACCCCTCCACACCGAGTTCGACGCCAACGGGTATGGCTACACCTCGATGTTCATCTCGTCCGAGATCGTGAAGTGGAGCCTCAAGGACTTCCAGGTGAAGGACCGGATCCCGGTCTATTACTCGATCGGCCACCTGATGATCATCGGCGGCGACACCAGGAAGCCGGACGGGAAGTACATGTTGGCGCTCAATAAGATCACCAAGGACCGCTATCTGCCCACTGGCCCGGAGCTGGCCCAGGCCGCCCAGCTCATCGACATCACCGGCGACAAGATGAAGATGTTGCTGGACTTCCCGACCATCGGCGAGCCCCACTACGCGCAGGCCATCGCGGCCTCGGCCATCAAGGAGAAGCAGCTCAGGACGTACTCATTGGCCGAGAACAAGGATCCCGGTGTCACCAGGACCGAGAAGGAGGCCAGAGTCGAGCGGAAGGGCAAGACGGTCCACGTCTACATGACCTCGATCCGGAGCCACTTCGTGCCCGACAACATCGAGGGCGTTCAGCTCGGTGATACCGTGTACTTCCACGTCACCAATCTGGAGCAGGACTGGGACGTGCCCCACGGCTTCGCCGTCACCGGGGCCCGGAACAGCGAGCTCCTGATCATGCCGGGCCAGACCCGGACCGTGACCTGGGTGCCCGAACGGGTAGGCGTGTTCCCGTTCTATTGCACGGACTTCTGCTCCGCGCTCCATCAGGAGATGCAGGGCTATATCCGGGTATCGGCGGCGGGCAGTAACGTCCCGATTGCCTTCAACACCCCGAAGTGAACCGCAGGTCGCCGCAGGTGGAGCGGTACGGACCAAGGAGAGATCACGAGATGACCACATCCAGCCTCGTTATCGAACCCACCGCGCCTGCGGCGGCCGCTGCCCGGAGGAGTCCGCTCCCCATGAAGGGCTCCAGTCGTATCGCCCTCGCGATCGCATCCCTGGCCCTCGGCCTGTTGTTCATCCTACCGCTGTGGCACATCGGCTTGACGGCGCCTCAGTATCCCGAGGGACTCGGATTGTACATCTCGATCGACCGCATCTCCGGAGAGCAGCCCCAGGATCTCAACAGCATCAATGGCCTCAATCACTACATCGGGATGAAGCGCATTACCCCGGAGGACATCCCGGAACTGCGCCTCATGCCCTACCTGGTGCTCGGTCTCATCGCGCTCGGTCTCCTGGTGGCCCTGACGGGCAAGCGGGGATTGCTCTACGGCTACCTCACGGTGTTCACCCTGGGGGCGTTGGCCGGGCTGGCCGACTTCTACCGCTGGGGCTACGATTATGGCCATAATCTCGACCCCGATGCCATCCTCAAGATCCCCGGGATGAGCTACCAGCCCCCGCTGATCGGCAGCAAGCAGTTGCTCAACTTCAGTGCGACCTCCTGGCCCGCGTCGGGAGGTTGGATCGCCATCGCCGTGCTGCTCCTGGGCTTCGGGCTGGCGGTGTCCGAATTTCGACGGGCCCGCGCGGGGAAGGTGGCGGCGAGTCGCCAACCGTGATCGCCACGGCTCGGCGCCTCGCCCCGCCCCTCGCCTGCCTGGCTCTCTTTCTCGCCTGTATCCGGCCCGCACCTCAGCCGATTCGCTACGGGCAGGATCTCTGCGATCACTGCCACATGACCATCTCGGATCCCCGATTCGCCGGGGAGATCGTGACCCGGACCGGCCGGGTCTACCGGTTCGACGATCCAGCCTGCCTCGCCGCCTTCCGGCGTGAGCAGCTGCGCGACACGACCGGGGCCACCGCCTGGGTCCACGATTTCACCTATCCCGACCGCTGGCTCGATGCCGGGACGGCGAGCTACGTTCGAAGCGATGCCCTCCACACCCCGATGGCGAGCGGCCTGGCCGCCTTTGCCGATGCCGCGCAGGCCGACAGTGCGCGGGCGGCGCTGGGAGGCACCCGCCTGACCTGGGAAGACGTCGCCACGGCGGCGCACGAGCCTCGTCACCCCCTCTGATCTGGCCGAGGCGACCGAGATGGGCCGCAAGCTCCCCTGGCATCTCGCCCTCTTGGCGCTGCTGGTCCCCGCTTCCGCCTGGGCCAGGGAGATCGTCGTCGACCCGCGGGGACCGGTACCCACCATCACCCAGGCACTTCGACTGGCCCGACCGGGAGACCGGATCCTGGTGCGGGCCGGCCGCTATCGCGAGCCGACGCTGGTGGTGGACCGTCGCGTGGAGATCGTCGGAGAGGGCTGGCCCGTCGTAGACGCCGGTGGCGATCACGAAGCCATTCGGGTCACCGCGGACAGCGTGGTGATCCGGGGGATGGTGATCGAAGACGTAGGGCCCAGCGCCGTCGAAGATCGGGCCGGGATCAAGCTCACCGAGGTCCACGGCTGCACCATCGAAGGGAACCGGCTCCGCAACACCTTCTTCGGGATCTATCTCGCCAAATCGAGCGGCTGCCGGATCGCCGCCAACCGGATCCAGGGTAACGGGGTGACCGAAGCCCTCTCGGGGAACGCCATCCACCTCTGGAGCAGCAACGGAGTCACCATCGAGGGCAACCAGCTCTCCGGCCACCGCGACGGGATCTATCTCGAGTTCACCGAGCATTCGATCATCCGTCAGAATCGGAGCACCGGCAACCTGCGCTACGGGCTCCACTTCATGTTCTCAAACGATTGCGAGTACCTGGAGAACACCTTCACGAACAATGGCGTCGGCGTAGCGGTGATGTATAGCCATGGCGTGGCCATGGTCGGCAACCGGTTCGAGCACAGCTGGGGCGGCGCCGCCTATGGCCTCCTGCTCAAGGACATCACCGACAGCCAGGTGAGCGGGAATCTCTTCGGCGACAACAGCGTAGGACTCTACGCCGAGGGCGCCAACCGGGTCATCGTCTCCGGCAACCGGTTCGAACGGAATGGCTGGGCCCTGAAGATCATGGCCGATGCCCAGGACAACCGGTTCGAGGATAACGTGTTCCTGGGCAACTCCTTCGACGTGGCCACCAACGGAACCAGCAACTCGAGCCGTTTCGAACGGAACTACTGGGACCACTATACCGGCTACGACCTGGACGGAGACGGCATCGGCGACGTACCGTTCCGCCCCGTGCGCCTGTTCGCCCTGCTGGTGCAGCAGAACGAGCCGGCGCTGATCCTGCTGCGCAGCAGCTTCGTGGACCTGCTCGACGTGGCGGAGCGGGTCCTCCCGGTGTTGACTCCGGAGACCCTGGTGGACCGCTCTCCCCGGATGCGGCCTCCCCATGCCTGAGTTGATCGTCGAGCCGGCCCCGGTGATAACCGCTACCAACCGAGAGCGAGTCGTGACTCCCGCCATCGAGGTCCGAGGGGTGACCAAGCGGTTCCGCCGGCTGGAGGTGCTCAAGGGGATCGACCTGAGCATCGTGCCGGGCCGGGTGACCGGACTGGTGGGACCCAACGCCTCTGGCAAGACCACCCTGATGAAAGCGGTCCTCGGCCTGGTGCGTCCCGACCGGGGCACGATCCTGGTCAATGGGCAACCGGCCGGGCCGGGATTCGCCTACCGGACGGCCATCGGATACATGCCGCAGGCGGCCCACTTCCCGGAGAATCTCACCGGCCTCGAGGTGTTACGGCTGCTCAAGGACTTGCGAGGCCGCCCGGAGGAGACCGACCAGAGTCTGCTCGAGGGGTTCGACTTCGACGGTGAGCTGAAGAAGCCGGTTCGGACCCTGTCCGGCGG
>DATIWD010000095.1:0-43662 GCA_035519565.1 Gemmatimonadales bacterium
TGTAGTCCCCTGCCCTACATCCCTCTTCCCGGATCTCGACTTGCCGGCGGCGGCTCGTCCGATAGTTGGCCTGTTCGCCGCTCAGTACGATTGATGCGCCGGTCGAGAACCAGGCGGTCCGGCCCGCCAGTGAGCAATCGATATCGAGGAGGGAGCACCACGAAATGCGTTACGCGCCTTTGTTGGTGACGATGGGAGTCCTCTGGTTGGCGGCGTGCAGCAGCCTGACCAGTTACAACAGCGGTGGTGGGGGCGGGAGCGGCGGCGGCCACAGCACGACCATCACCGTCGGCAACGACTTCTTCAGCCCGACCCCCGACACCGTGTCGGCCGGGGCAGTGACCTTCACCTGGTCGACACCGTCCGCCGGGCACACCCTGATCTGGGACAGCGCGCCGGGTACGCTGCCCACGGACCAGACCGTCGCCATGACCTCCGGCAGTCTCAACTTCACCAGCCTCCAGGCGGGCACTTACCAGTTCCACTGCTCGATCCATGGCGGGGTTGGGACGGGGATGCATGGGACGTTGGTCGTTCAATAGCCAGGAGCTGGGAGTTCTGAGGTCCCTGGCTCCAAGCCCGACTCCGAGCTCCTAGCTCCCAGCCAGCTCGGACTCAGTCAGTAGGAGGAGCACCATATGCGCTACCAATCCTGGATTGCCTCCATCGTCGTCGCCTCCGTCATCGCGTGCAGTAGCTCCATCGGCCCATCCGGTGGAGCAGCCGGTGGCGTAGGCGGCGGCGGTGGCGGCGGCTACGGCGGCGGTGGCGGCACGACCGGCGGTCACACCACGATGATCACCGTCGCCAATAACGCCTTCAAGCCGACGCCCGACACGATTCCCGCGGGGGGAGTGACCTTCATCTGGTCTACCCATCCAACGGTCACACCCTGATCTGGGACAGCGGCCCCGGCACGCTGCCGCCCGACTATCCCACCGTGATGACATCGGGCAGCATTGTCGTTCCGGGTCTGCAAACGGGGACCTACGAGTTCCACTGCAGGATCCACGGTGGGCCGGGGACCGGCATGCATGGGACGCTGGTGGTGCAGTAAGAGACTGGACTGAGGACTGAGGACTGAGGACTGAACCACCAGGGCGGCAGCTCAGGAGTCCGAAGTCACAGGAAAGTGAGTGCTGGGTACTGAGTGGGTTCGGAGGGAACCGGGACCGGGAAGCCTTGGCAGTATGCTCCCGACTCCTGACTCAGTACTCAGTACTCGCCAACTCCGGTCCCGATCGCAACGTGGTGCGCGTGGGTCGAACCTCCACCATCAACTGATCACTTGAGAGGAGAATGAGTCGTGAGCGAACGTGCCAGGGCCCTGGCCCGACGACTGGAGCAGGGCGCCGATGCTCTCATTGCCGTGGCCACCGAACTGACCGAGGCGGAGTGGAATACCCGTATCCCCCGGGATGGCCGTAAGATCGGGGTCGTGGTGCACCACGTGGCCTTCATGTACCCGCTGGAGATTCAACTGGCCCAGCTGCTGGCCAAGGGCGAACCGGTAACTGGGGTAACCTCCGCCACCGTGGACGAGATCAACGCCAAACATGCCAAGGACCACGACGGAGTCACCAAGGTCGAGGCCCTCGAGGCGCTCCGGCGCAACAGCGCCGCCGCCGCAGTGGCGATCCGGGCCCTGAGCGACGAAGAGCTCGACCGCGCGGCGCCGCTCTCCCTCAACGCCAACGCCCCGCTCACCTGCCAGTTCATGCTGGAGGATCACGCGGTCCGGCACAGTTATCATCACACGGCCCGGATCCTGGACGCGATACAGGAGGCGATGTTGGGGCTGCGGAGAGCGGGGTAGGTAGAAGGCCACGCAGCCCTACTTCTCCTCCCTCTTACTCGCATCCACGACGACGTACACGATGGTGTCCCACGCGTTATGGATCCCGATGAACACCAGGCCGAGGCTCGCGGCCCCGGTGAGGGACAGACCCGGCTCCGGGTATGAGGAGAGGACAATCGCCCCGATCAGCATGGTCAGATATGCCAGAAGCGGAAGCAAGGCGTGCCAGATCCAGTCCTCGAGTTCGGGGCGATACCCCTGCGTCTGCCGTGCTCGACGGATGACGATCCCCGTGTAGAGGATCCCGCCGATCCCGCACAATGCCAGCGCGACTTGTGCCCCGCCAAACCAGGTCCACGGCGCGCTCAGCAGTGCGGACACGAGCAGGGCGGCGCAGAAATGGAGAACCGTCGGGGTCCCGAAGGCGGCGATCTCGGGAGACGTGGCCCGGTGCCGAGAATCGGCGACCAGGGCGATGACCACGAATTGCAGGCCCGTCAGGGCTCCGGCACAGGAGCCCACGATGATGTAGAAGCTCTCCCACTCACCCAGCAAGGCTCGAACGGGATGTTCCACGATAGGCTCATCGTTCAGGGTGAATGAACCGGGTCCGTGCGACACTGTCGTGCCCGGCCCGCGCGAACACCGTCCCGAGCGTACCGCCCATCACGCCGGAGCCAGGGATTCCGGCCCGCATCCCATCGGCTAATGCATCACCATCTTGGTGGCCTCTTCGTGGAAGCTGTAGGGGCCATCGGGGCACTTCACGGCCGAATTGGTCGGGTGCATCACGCCATTCGGGTTGGCCTTCCACAGCCAGACATGCAGGTCCCAGTGGTGGAGCTCAGGGGGCAGCAGGGGCGCGTGTCCCTCCATGGGGCCGTCGAGCTTCTTGCCGAAGATCATGGGCGCTTCCTTGGAGACCGCGGTGGGCACGAACCATTCGGCCGCGACCAGCTTCAAACGGTTCCCCACCGGTTCGTAGATCAGGACCTGCGGCTTGAGCGAATCGAGCTTGGGTCCGATGAGGGCCGGATTGAGGAAATGCACGCCCATGCCACCCGGCTTATAAGGCATCATTCCCTCGGCGGTGGAACCCTTGGGGAAGTCCACGCAGGCGAGGGTCGAGAGGTAACCATCGCGGACCGCGGCGACGGGATCCTGGTACTTCTCGAGTGCGGCGCGGGTGGCAATGAGGTTGGCGGGCAGCTTCGGCGGAGCGTTGTCCTGGGCCTGCAGGTTGGCGGCGGTGGTGGCAGCGATCGTGCCGGCGAGAGCAACCACCGCCAGGGCGGAACATCGACCATGCATTCGGCTGAGTACTTGTCTCACGACTCTCTCCAGCGTGGGAAGGTGGTGGGCCTGGTCCAGGCTCGCTGATTGGGAGCTGGTCGAGCCGGCGGGCCGCGCATAAGCTGCGGATGATGGCGCCACCGGCGCAAGGGTGGCAATGATCCTAGCTCCCCGCTCCAGCCTCCCCCAGCAATCCCACCAGGTAGCTCTCCCACAGCGCCGCCACGGTATGCGACCCGTGGCCGCGGGTCTCGGCTGAGAGCGGAATCAGCACCTCGCGCCCTTTGGGTACCCGCTTGATCTCCCGCTCGAGGATCCCCAGCTCGGGCGGATTGATCAGATCGTCCGCCGAATTCACCGCCAGGAGCGGCGCCTTGATCTTCTCGAGGTCGGGCCCCGGCGCGTAGTCCCACGAGGCCTCGACCGCGTACAGCACGTCGTTCGCGTCCGCCGTCTTGAGCGCGACCGCCACGGCCGCATCGAGGACCGAATCGGCCGCCGCCAGCGTCGGCATCTGCTGCTGGCGGAGAATCGGGTTGCTCCCCACGTAGAACAGCATTTCCTCCCCGACCCGAAGGCTGGGCGGCTCCGCCTTGTAGTCGCCGTGGCGCCAGGCCGGGTCATTCCGGATCGCGTCCATGACGATCCGCCGCCAGACCCGGTTCCGCCCCGAGATCTGGGTCGGCAGGCTGGCCAGTGGCATCAACGCGTCCATGAAATCGGGGTGCTGCTCTCCCCAGATCCAGGTATGCATCCCGCCCATCGAGGTCCCCATGACCAGGCGGAGGTGATTGACTCCGAGCCCCTCGGTGAGGAGGCGGTATTGGGCCTCGACCATGTCGAGGTAGCCGTAGTGAGGGAACCTGGCGCGGAGACCGTCGCTGGGCTTGCTCGACTTCCCGTGGCCGATGCCGTCAGGCAGAATGATGTAGTGGCGCCCCGCGTCGAGCGGCTGCCCGGGTTCGAACAATTGCTGGGCGAAGACCGGGTTCAGGAACTGGGCCCCGCTCCCCGTGGTCCCGTGCATGATCAGCACCGCGTTCCGCACTATCCCCTGAGCATCCCGCACCGGTTGGCCGATGGTGCGGTAATGGATCCGCAGCTCCGGCAGCGATCCCCCGCCGTGGAATTGGAAGTTCTTGAGCACGACGTCCCCCTCGACGGGAGCCGGGTACTGAGCCGTGGCCGGGGCGGCGAGGGTGGCCAGCATGAAAGGGGTCAGGAAGAGCCTCGTGTGCATCGTCAGATCCCGAGTAGTGGTGGTGAGGAACATAGGGGAAACTGCCGGGGCGCTCCACCCGGGAGCCCTGCTCGGGCCCCGCACACGTTGGAGAGGTAGAAAAAGCGAGCGGCGTCCGTCGTGGACGCCGCTCGCCGCATTACCTCTTGCCTCTTGCCCGCTTCTCAGTGGAGGCGCAGGGAATCGAACCCTGGTCCGAGTAAGCTTCCAGAACCGCGTCTACGTGCGTAGGCCGATCTCTTCGCGTCTCCCCGGGACGGCGATCAGCCGGCCTGCCCGAAGACGAGCCCCCTTATTGATCTCGCTCACTGTGAAGGAGCCCCACAGCTCGCCAGCCCGGATTTTCGTTCGGTGGCGGCGCCCCAGGCGGGCTCCGTTCACCGAAGGCGCATGAAGCGAGCCTTAGCTCAGCTTACGCGGCCAGTGCCAATTCAGAGTTGGCAGTTAAAAATGTCCAAGCGGTTTTACCAGGAACCTGGACCTGGGCACGCAGCAATCCCTTCAACGAACCCGTCGAAGCCGATCGCCCCCGTAGACGGAAATCTAGCTCCCAAAGCCCGCCAATACCACTGATATTCGGGGTCTATTCTGCCGGCGAGACGGGCGGTCAAGGCGGACAGGCCACCGCGTCATTCCGAGCGAAGCGAGGAATCTCTAAGGTCGATTGCATTGGACCCTTGAGATCTCTCGCTTCGCTCGGGATGACACCCCTTGCGACTTGTGACTCGCGACTTGTGACCTGGGACTTGCGACTCCCTCAGTCCTCAGTCCTCATCCCTGCCCCAACCGCCTCCTCAACATTCCCCTGCCCCACTCGCTCCGCCACCTCCACCCGATTCCTCCCATTCCGCTTGGCCTGGTAGAGCGCCGCGTCCGCCTGCGCCGCCAGGTTGCCGTGCGTGGCACTGGTCTCCGGACAGGCCGCGACGCCGAAGGAAGCGCTCAGGGGCCAGGTCTGCCCCTTCCACTCCCAGCGCGAAGTGCCGAGCCGCACTCTCAAGTGGTCCGC
Organism: Gemmatimonadales bacterium; assembly: GCA_035519565.1. Taxonomy (GTDB): domain Bacteria; phylum Gemmatimonadota; class Gemmatimonadetes; order Gemmatimonadales; family GWC2-71-9; genus DATIWD01. The sequence continues at coordinate 5,341 of DATIWD010000095.1, forward strand.
AATCCGGGCCCCCACGGCCAGCGTCGCTCCCGGAAGCCAGATCGCGAACTCTTCGCCACCAATCCGGGCCGCCGTATCGCCGCCCCGGATCTCGTTGTGCACCAGCCTGGCGAAGTGGGTCAGCGCCGAGTCGCCCGCCGGATGGCCCAGGGTGTCGTTCAGCTGCTTGAAGCGATCCAGATCGGCGTAGACCAGCGCTCCCGGCTGCAGCCCTACCCGACCGATCACCTCTTCGAAACCGCGGCGGTTCTTGATTCCCGTCAGCGGATCCACGGTGGCCTCTTCGCTCAGCCGCGCCATCCTGAGCGCCCGCACGAACCGGGTGCCCGCGCTGCGAATCGTCTCCTTGACCTCGGTCATGACCGGCGCCACCGGCTCCGCCTCCTCGGCCGACCAGAAGGCCACCGCACCTACCGGGTCCTCGCCGCACCTGATCGGGAGAATAATCGCCGGGGTGAATCGCGACCGGCGGTCCACCACGATGCCACCCAACGGATCCGCGATGCTGGTGATCGAGGTCGTATGTCCCCGGGCCACCTGGTACATCGGGCTGCCAGGAATCGCGAGCGTATCGAGCAACCGCCGGTCCGCCCGTCCCGAGACGCCCACCACCCGCACGTTCTCCCGGTCGGCGATCGCCACCAGCACCTCGGCGTCCAGCATCCGCTCCAGCTGGTAGGCCAGTCGGAGCCCGATGCTTCCCACCGATTCGATCGCGGGATCCTCGGCTTCCACCTTCTCGAGCATGGGCCGGCGTGCCACCCCGTCGAGCAGCGCCACCAGGTCTTCACCCGCCTGGGCCAGCGTCTCCTGCGCCGCCCGATGCGGGAGGAGCATCGCCGCCGTCTGCCCGCCCACGCTTCCGAACAGGAGCACGCCGACCTCGAGCCGCTCGGCGCCCGAGCCGGCCCGGGCCTGCACCTCTTCGAGTCGCCGGGTGATCAGCTCCAGGTCCACCGGGCTTAGCTTCTCTCCCTCGAGGGCCCGGTGCCAGCGGCGGGGCCCGCCTCCCTCTTCCCCGCCCTCGGAGGCCCACACACCCAGGGCGCCGTGCGCCTTGGCCAGCCAGCGGAGGGCCGGCTCCGGCAGCAGATGAGGGTCCACGCCCAGTCGCCCGCCCCGGCCTCCGCTCCGCCTCGCTCTGCGGCTGGCCACCCAGCCCAGGACCGCAGCCATCACACCAACGCCCGTCACCGTCCACCAGCTTGGGGTCGTCATGGATTCCCCCTCTGGAGAATACGACTGGCCGCCATCGCGGCCCCGAACCCGTTGTCGATGTTCACCACGGTGACACCGGCGGCGCAGCTGTTGAGCATCGCCAGCAGCGCAGCCAACCCGCCGAACGAAGCACCATACCCGACACTGGTCGGTACCGCGATCACCGGCCCCGAGACCAGGCCGCCCACCACGCTGGGAAGCGCCCCTTCCATCCCCGCCACCACGATCACGACGTCGGCCTGTGCCAGTCGCGTCCCGGCGGTCAGAATGCGGTGGATCCCCGCCACCCCGACATCCACCAGCCGCTCCACGTGGTGTCCGAAGGCGCCGGCCACCACCGCCGCCTCCTCCGCCACCGGCAAATCACTGGTGCCGGCAGAGACGACCAGCACCTTCCCGGTCAGCGGAACCGGCTCTGGAGGCGGGAGGTAGACGGTGCGGCCCAGCTGGTTCCACTCCAGCAGATCGAACCGCTCCTCGAGCGCCGCCCCCTGCTCGGCCGTCGCGCGAGTGCCCACGAAAGTCTCGTTGACGGCGGCCAGACGCTCGCAGATCCCCACGACCTGCTCCACCGTCTTGCCGGCGCAGAACACCACCTCGGGATGACCCTGGCGCAGGGGACGGTGATGATCCACCCGCGCGTAGCCGATCTCCTCGGTGGGGAAATGGCGCAACCGGTCCAGCGCGGCTTGGGCCGTGAGACGTCCGTTCGCGACGTCACTCAGCAGGGCCGACAGCTGCTCGCGGTTCACGCCACCTGGGCTACCGGTTCGAGATAGTCGAGGAAAATGGACTCGGCTTCCCCCATGGACTCCACCCGGAACAATCGCTGGCGCAGGTCGCTCGCGCCGGGGAGTCCCTTGGTGTACCAGCCGAGATGCTTGCGGAATTCGATGACGGTCTTGCGGCTCTCGCCCTGGAGACGCACGGCCAGCCGGGCGTGATCCAGGGCCACCGCGAAGCGCTCGGCCGCGTCCGGGCGAGGAGGCAAGGGCCGGCCGCTCAGGAGTGCCTGGCCGTCCCGGAACAACCACGGGTTCCCGAAAGAGCCCCGGCCCACCATGATCGCGGCGCAGTTGGTGTGACGCTGCATCCGGACAATGTCCTCCGGCGTCTGTACGTCTCCGTTCCCGATCACCGGGATCTCGAGCGCTTCGACCACCCGCGCGATCTCGTCCCAGTCCGCCCGGCCAGAGAACATTTGCGTACGGGTCCGGGCGTGCAGCGTAAAGGCCCGGGCCCCCGCGTCCTGCATCCGGAGCGCGATCGCCACCGGGTTCCGGGTCTCGTCGTTCCACCCGCTCCGGGTCTTGACCGTGACCGGCAGATGGGTGGCGCTCACTACCGCCTTGATGATCTGCACCACCAGGTCGAGATCGCGCAGACACCCCGAACCGCCGTTCCGCTGCACCACCTTCTTCACCGGGCAGCCGAAGTTGATGTCGAGGAAGTCCGGCTGATACTGCCCGGTCACCACCCGCGCGGCCTCCGCCATCGCCCTGGGGTCCGAACCGTAGATCTGGATGCCGAGTGGCCGCTCGCTCTCCTCGAATTCGGCGCCCTCCAGCGTCTTCCGGATCCCCCGGCGGATCGCTTCCGAGGAGAGGAATTCGGACATGAGCACGTCCGCCCCGAACCGGCGGCAGATCTGCCGGAACGGCGCCTCCGAGATCCCGGCCATAGGGGCCAGGATCAGCGGAATCTCGGCCATGTGGGGATACGGCAGACGCTTCATGGACAATAAGATAGGACCCCTGCTCCGGGTCGTGAAGGGGGATGGGGCCTTCAGGCGCTGAGCAGCTCATACCCGGCAGTCACAAAGTCGTTGTCGAAGGCAAAGGCGGACTGGATCCGCTCCCGCTGCATCAACTCGAAACTGACCGCATCGGTGAGTGAGCAGGGCCGATCCCGGAACCGGTCGAGCCAGAGGGCCAGGGCCGACTCGATCAGGGAGACCGAGGTCTCGATCCACTCGTAGGCCGGGTCGTCGAGGAGAGCCTGGAGGAGGTCCCGGGCCGCTGTGGCCCCGCGGAGCCGGAGCACATGGGCGTGGAACTCCCCCAACACCAGGGTCGAGCCCAGCCACCGCGCCCCGCGGGCTACCTGCCGCCGCCCGATCGCCACGGCCTGGGCGTGATGCTGGTCCCGGGGATTGGCCAGGGCCAGCAAGGCGCCGGTATCAATCAGCGCTCGACTGGGTTCGACTCGGGCCATAGAGGTAGTCGTCGTGCCGCGCTGCGAGATCCGAGGGAATCGACGGGTCCATTCCCAGGGCCCCCACCAGGCGCTCCAGCGACCAGCCCGGTCCCCGCTCGGCCAACTCGGACTCGGCCAGGCGCCGGAGTCCTCGGCGCAACAGCTCGGCCCGGGGCAGCCCGGTCCGCCGGGCCAGGGTCTCGAGCAGCGCCCGGTCCTGGCCATCCAGATAGACCTGCACCGGCTCCTTGCCTCTGGGCCGGCCGCCACGTCGCAGCGATGTCATGAAGGTAATATATGGATGTGATGCATGTAGGCAATACATCTATGACTGGCATGAGGCACGGGGCAAGAGGCAAGAGGATGGAGTCATCGGGCATCAGGCATCGGGCATCGGGTGGCCTTCCGCCAACCCCATTCCCAGGACTCAGCCCTCAGGACTCAGGATTGGCTCAGTCCTCAGTCCTCAGCCCTCAGCCCTGAGGCTCTTCCCACCCTTCCCCGGCCAGCTACCTTCCACCGCGCCATGGCCCTCCGCGAATACTTCCGCCCCGGTTCGGTCAACCTGAATCTCGAAGGCGCTAGCGCTGACGAGACGCTCAGCGAGTTGGTCGGTCTGTTGCAGCTGGATCCGGCCGAAGGCGAGTCCATCTATCGGATCGTCAAGCGCCGGGAGGATCTGGGGTCGACCGGGGTGGGGCGCGGGATCGCCATCCCCCATGGGCGCTGCACGGGGGTGGATCACCTGCGGATGGCGTTTGGGAGACGGCCCGGCGGGGTGGAATTCCGGGCGATCGACGGAAAGCCGGTCACGACCTTTTTCCTGATCGTGGCCCCGCCGGTGGAGACCTCGAACCTCTATCTGCCGGTCCTGGGGAAGGTGGCGCAGTTCATCAAGGAACCGGACGTCCCGGATCGGCTACTCCAGATCCAGTCCCCCGAGGAGTTCTTCGCTCTCCTCGAAGAGAAGGGCGTCTAACCTCACCCCCAGGACCGCCCTCTGCACGTCGGCTCCCTCTCGTTCCCCCTCTCCACATTGTGGAGAGGGGGACAGGGGGTGAGGCGTAGAGGTCGGTTCCGGGGGTGAGGCTCAGAGGATGGTTGGGGGGGTGAGGCCGGGGGGAACCTACTCCCACTCGATCGTCGCCGGCGGCTTGCTGCTCACGTCGTAGACCACCCGGTTCACTCCCTCCACCTCGTTCGCGATCCGGCTCGAAATCGTGGCCAGCACCGTGTGCGGGAAGGCATACCAGTCGGCAGTCATGCCGTCTCGGCTGGTGACCGCCCGAAGCGCGATCACCTGCTCGTAGGTGCGGCCGTCTCCCATTACTCCGACTGAACGGATCGGGAGCAGCACCGCGAAGGCCTGCCAGATCTTGTCATAGAGTCCTGCCGCCCGGATCTCCTCGATGTAGATCGCGTCCGCCTTGCGGAGGATGTCCAGGTTCCTGGGCGTGACCTCGCCCAGAATCCGGATCGCCAACCCGGGACCCGGGAACGGATGCCGCCCCACCATCTCGTCGGGCAGCCCCAGCTCGGTGCCCACCTGCCGGACCTCGTCCTTGAACAGCTCGCGCAGCGGCTCGATCAAACGGAACGGCAGTCGGGAAGGCAGCCCGCCCACGTTGTGGTGAGTCTTGATCGTCACCGAGGGGCCTCCCGTTGGGGAGATCGATTCGATCACATCCGGATACAGCGTTCCCTGCACCAGGAATTCGACGTTGTTGCCCACCCCGCGGGCCTCGTTCTCGAACACCTCGACGAAGGCGTGGCCGATCTTCCTCCGCTTGACCTCGGGATCGGTGACCCCGGCCAGCCGCTCGAGAAACAGGTCCCGGGCATCCACCACCCGGAGATCGATGCCCAGATGCCGGCGGAAGGTCCGGTCCACCTGGGCCCGCTCGTGGAGGCGGAGCAACCCGTGGTCCACGAAGATGCAGGTGAGCCGCTCGCCGATCGCGCGATGGACCAGCGCCGCCGCCACTGCGGAATCGACCCCGCCCGAGAGCCCGCAGATGACGCGGGACTTGGGCCCCACCAGGTCCCGGATCCGGTCGACCTCGTCGCGAATGAAGTGCCCTGGCGTCCAGTCGGGTTTGCACCCGCAGATGGCGAACAGGAAGTTCTCGATGATCTCTTCGCCGCGCGGCGTGTGCGCGACTTCGGGGTGGAACTGGACCCCGTAGATCGGCTTGGTCTGGTGCTCGAAGGCTCCCACCGGCGAGTTGGGGCTGGCAGCGGTAACCGTGAATCCAGGCGGTGGCGAATCGATATGGTCGCCGTGGCTCATCCAGACCGGGGTCTCTTCCCCGGCCGAGAACCCCTGGAACAGCTTCCCGCCCTTGATCGTGATCTGAGCTCGGCCGTACTCACGCCGACTGGCCGGCACCACCTTCCCGCCCGCCAGATGGGCGATCAACTGCATCCCATAGCAGATCCCCAGAATCGGGACCCCCAGCTCGAGCAAAGCGGGGTCGGCGGTAGGGACGTTCTCGCCATAGACCGAGGCGGGGCCGCCGGACAGGATGATGCCCTTGGCCCCCCAGACCTTGATCCACTCCACCGTCCGAGACGGCGGATGAATCTCGCAGTACACGTGCGCTTCTCGGACCCGGCGCGCGATCAGCTGAGTGTACTGGGCCCCGAAATCGATGATGAGGATACCGTCGTGACGCGCGGAGACCGCGCTCCGCGTGGGGGCGGCGTCGGGAATGACCTGGATTCCGAGTGTGGCGCGGTCGGTGGTGGTCATATGAAAATCTCCTCCCTCACCCCCCGTTTCCCCTCTACAATCTAACCTCCCTCTTGCTCCCCCTCTCCACGGAGTGGAGAGGGGGTCGGGGGGTGAGGACAGCGGGGAGGGGGCGAGGCTAAACCCGCATCCTCGGCTCCACCCACTCCAGCTTGTACAGCTCCGCCGCCTTTTCCCGGGGCCGAGCCAGGCCGAAACGATCCCCGTCCACCAGCACCTCGGGCGGACGAGGGCGGGAATTGTAATTGGAGCTCATCACAAACCCGTAGGCGCCGGTTCCCAGAATCGCCAGGCGGTCGCCGGGTTGGGGATCCGGGATGCGCCGATCGAGCGCCAGGAAGTCTCCCGTCTCGCAGACCGGTCCCACCACGTCGGCGGTGATCCCGGGCCGGCCGCTCGCCTCCACTTCTACCAGTTCGTGGTAGGCCTGATAGAGGCTGGGCCGCACCAGGTCGTTCATCCCGGCGTCCACGACTACGAACTCCTTGCCCCCCGAGTGCTTCCGGTAGAGGACCTGAGTGAGCAGAATCCCGGCGCTTCCCACCAGGTAGCGGCCCGGCTCCAGCACCAGCTCGAGCCCTGTGGGCTCGATCTCGGGGAGGATCGCCTTGGCCACCAACTCGGGATCGAGACCCGGCTCGCTCCCGTAGCGGATCCCCAGACCGCCACCCACGTCGAGCGAGGCGAGGCTGCCGCCGCCTGCTTTCTTGAGCTTGGGCACTAGCGCCGCCAGCCGCGCCACCCCGCGGCGAAGCGGCTCCGGATCGGTGAGTTGACTGCCCAGGTGCATCGCCAGGGCCACCAGCTTGAGACGCCGGTGCCCGGAGATGGCGTGGGCCGCGTCGACCACCTGATCGGCGGGGATCCCGAACTTGATGCCGCTCGATCCGGTCGCGATGTAGGGATGGGTTTCCGCGGTGACGTCGGGATTGACCCGGATCCCCACCGCCATGTTCTTCCCCACCTGAGTGGCGGTCGAGCCCAGCCGCTCCACCTCCTCGAGCGACTCGAGATTGATCTGACCGATTCCGGCGTTCAGCGCCTGCTCCATCTCCGCCGTGGTCTTCCCCACTCCACTGAACACGATTCGCTCGGGCGGAAACCCGGCCGCCAACGCCCGGTCCAGCTCACCGCCGGAAACGATATCCGCCCCCGCGCCGAGATCCCGGAAGACCCCCAGCACGGCGAGGTTGGCGTTGGCCTTGACCGCGTAGCAGATCCGGTGGGGGATTGCGGCAAAGGCGCGCTCCAGCAACCGGTAGCGCCGGCGCATCGCTTCGGCGTGATAGACGTAGACCGGGGTCCCGACCTGCTCGGCGATCCGGGTGAGCCGGACGCCGCCCAGATGGAGCGAGCCGCTCCGGCGGCTCAAACCCGCGTCCTCGAACAGCTCGCGAGGATCGTCGGCGACGTGGCTCAGTACGCCTTTGCCCACACCGCCTCGGCCTGACTGGGCCTGTCGCACCACATGCACTGCTTGGGAGCCACCGGCGAGCGGAACTCCTCGTCGGGCAGCACCCGAACCGTCGCCTTGGTCTGGTCCTTGATCTCCATCTCGCACTTCTCGTCGCCGCAGAAGCCGCCGTAGGCGAAGCCGCCGTCGCCGGCCATGAACTCGATGAACTGCGCCCTGGTGACCCCTCGAATGCTGGCCTGCTCCCGCCGCGCCCGCGCCGCTTCGAGCAGCTCGGACTGGAGCTTCTCCATCACGCCGATCAGGTTCTTGCCGAGCCCCGCCATCGGCACCGATTCTTTCTTGCCGCCGGTGCGCCGAGCCAGCATCGCGGTGCCGCCAGCCACGTCGCGAGGGCCGATCTCGAGCCTGAGCGGGACACCCCGCCCTTCCCACTCATAGTACTTGGCCCCGGGCTTGAGCCCGTCCCGCGCGTCGAGATGAGTCCGAATGCCCGCCTGACGCAGGTCCTTGAGCACCCGGTCGGACGCTTCGAGCACCTGAACGCGCTCTTCGTCGGTCTTGTAGATGGGGACGATCACCACCTGGTACTGCGCCAGACGGGGTGGCGTGACCAGCCCCTTGTCGTCGCCGTGGGTCATGACCAGCGCGCCGACCAGACGGGTCGAAACGCCCCACGAGGTATTCCAGACATAGTCCAGTGCGCCCTCGGCGTTCTGGAAGGTGACCTCGAAGGCCTTGGCGAAGTTCTGACCCAGATTGTGGCTGGTCCCGGCCTGGAGCGCCTTGCGATCCTGCATCATCGCTTCGCAGCTGAAGGTCCGGAGCGCCCCCGCGAACCGCTCGCTGTTGGTCTTGATCCCGGTCACGACCGGCATCGCCATCCACTCTTCCATGAAGGTCCGGTAGACCCGGAGCATCTGCCGGGCTTCGGCTTCCGCCTCGGCTTCGGTGGCATGCGCGGTATGGCCCTCCTGCCAGAGGAACTCTGCCGTCCGCAGGAAGAGCCGCGTCCGCATCTCCCACCGGACCACGTTGGCCCACTGGTTGATCAGGACCGGCAGGTCGCGGTAGCTCTGGATCCACTTGGCGTACATCGCGTAGATGATGGTCTCGGATGTGGGCCGGACCACCAGCGGCTCCTCCAGCTCCTTCCCGCCCCCGTGCGTCACCACCGCGCACTCGGGGGCGAAGCCCTCGACGTGCTCCGCCTCCTTGGAGAGGAAGCTCATGGGGATGAAGACCGGGAAGTAGGCGTTCTGATGTCCCGTGTCCTTGAACATCTGGTCCAACGCCCGCTGCATCTGTTCCCAGATGGCGTAGCCATTAGGCCGGATCACCATGCACCCCCGCACCGGGCTGTAATCCGCCAGCTCGGCACGCATGACTACTTCGTTATACCAGGCGCTGAAATCGGTGGCGCGGGGAGTGAGGGCTTTTTCGTCAGACATGTTTCTTGACAAGTGAAAGTGCCAGGCCTGAGGACTGAGGCCTGAGGACTGAGTGGAAGTCACAAGTCACGAGTCTCGAGTCGCAGAGGAATTCCCTGCGACTTGCAGCTTGTGACTTGCGACCCTTCTCTTGCCTCATGCCCCTTGCCTCTGCAGAGTGCCTACTGCCCAGTGCCTTCCAGCACCAACCCGACCACCTCATTCCGCCCCACCGCCCGCTGGCTCTTCCGGTCCAGGTCCTTGAGCATCACTTCGCCTCGAGCCCGCTCGTCTGCGCCCATGACCACGGCGAACCGGGCGCCGCGGGTGTCGGCCAGGCGGAGCTGCTTGGCGATCGCCTGTGCGCTCAGCGCATACTCGACCCGGAGACCGGCATCGCGGAGCTCGTGAGCCAGCTGCAGCACGTGGGGGACGTCTGCCCCCTCGATGCCGACCACGAAGGCATCCAGCCGGGTCGTCGAGGTCGGGGCCAGCCCCCGCTCCTTGAGCAGCTCGCCCAGCACCACGTCTCCCATCCCGAAGCCGACACAGGGAAGCTCGGGTCCGCCCAGGGAGCCGACCAGCTGATCGTAGCGCCCCCCTCCGCAGATGGCGCGCAGCTCGCCCTTGGCGTCGTGGAGCTCGAAGACGGTACCCGTGTAGTAGGCCAGTCCCCGCACGATGCTCAGGTCCGGGTCGGCGAACTCCTCGAGGCCCATGTCCTTGAGGGCGCCCAGCACCTGGCCAAGCGATTCCATCGGCTTCCTGAGCCCCGGGTCCTTCGCTTCCGCTTCCAGCTCGCTCCAGCGCCGCGCCTTGCAGACGGCCAGCACCCGATCGACGGCTCCCTTCGCGACCCCCGCCTCCTTGAGACGGGCCAGCGAGGTCTCTTCGGGGACGCGGTGGATCTTGTCCAGCACCTGATGCCACAGGTCGATCTGCGCTTCGCTCTGTCTTTCTCCCTCGAGCAGTGCGTGCAGCAGCCGACGGTCGGAGACCCGCACCCGGAGATCCTTGGGGCCCAGACCGAACCCCCGCATCACGTCGATCGCGAGCGCGATGATCTCCGCGTCCGCCAGGGGGCCCGGCTCACCGATCAGATCGCAGTTGAGCTGGAAGTGCTCCCGCAGGCGTCCCCGCTGCTGTCGCTCATAGCGGAAGAGCTGAGGGATCGAGAACCAGCGGATCGGCTTCTTGAGAGCGCCGCCCCGGGCACCCACCATCCGGGCCAGGGTCGGGGTCATCTCGGGGCGGAGCGCTACCCGACGGTCGCCCTTGTCGAGGAACTCGTAGAGCTGGCCGACGATCTCTTCGCCGCTCTTGCCGGTGTAGAGCTCGAGCGGCTCCAGCGGCGGCCCATCGTACTCCTCGAACCCATAGCGGCCCGCCACCTCGCGCCAGACGCGGAAGATGTGGCTCCGGAGCGCGAGATCCTCGGGATAAAAGTCTCGAAATCCCGGCAGGGCCTTGGCGGTCGACATGAAGCGAGGAAGATAGTCGGGGAGACGGGCTTCGGCATGGGGCCGGGTGGCACTCGGCGCTCGGCACTCGGCAGTGGGCGATCGGCACTCGGCACTCAACAATCGGCAATCAAGAATCGGCAATCGACTATCGATAATCCCCCAAATCCCCCAATTCCCCCATTCCTCACACCTCCATGCCGAGCGCCGTCATCACATCTCCCACCGTATGAAACGACCCCGTCACCAGGATCGTCCCGGCGCCGGTCTGCACCTCCGCCAGGGCCTCCTCGAAATCGGGCACCAGGGACCAGGCGGCTCGGGCCGGTGGGCGACGCGGATCGCTCAACCACTGCCGCAGCCAGTCCACGTCCCACCCCCGCGCCGCCGCAGTGGGAGCCATGGTGAGCACCCCGCGGTCGATCACTCGATCGAGCTGCACCAGCATCTCCGGCCACTCCTTGTCGCCCAGAATCGAGACCAGGGCATGGATCGGCCGAGCCGGCTTGGTCTCCTCCAGTGCCGCCACCAACGTCGCCATGCCGTCGGGGTTGTGGGCCACGTCGAACAGCCAGCGGCCGCCTTGGCCCGGTCTCCGGTCGAACCGGCCCGGCACCCGCGCTCCGGCGAACCCCCCCTCGATCGCCTCCACGTCGGGGCGGTACCGCTCCGGCAGCGCCATGAGAATCCCCTGGGCCACGGCGGCGTTCCGCCGTTGATGGGGGCCGCAGAGACCCAGCGGCCCGGTCCACCGGTAGTCGGCGGGAAGCACCCGGATGTCCGCCCGAGCGTGTTTGTCCTGGGATTCGACCGCCCGTCGAGCTTCGCCGCGCAGGATCTCGACCAGGTGGGAATCGGTCTCGCCGATCACGAAGGGGACGCCCGGTTTGGCGATCCCGGCCTTCTCCCGGGCGATCGCTTCCAGGCTTTCACCCAGGTACTTCATGTGGTCGCGCGCGATCTTGGTGATCCCGCTGACCAGCGGGGTAATGACGTTGGTGCTGTCCAGGCGTCCACCCAGGCCGACCTCGACCACCGCGATCTCCGCACCCCGGGCCGCGAAGTCCGCCAGCGCAATCGCGGTCGTTGCCTCGAAGAAGGTCGCCCGGCGCTTGAGCATGAGCGGCCGGAGCCGCTCGGTCCACATGGCGACGGCCTCCTCTCCGATCGGCACGCCGTCGACCAGCATGCGCTCCCGGAACGACACCAGGTGCGGCGAGGTGTAGAGTCCGACCCGCCACCCCGCCTCCCTCAATGCGGCCGCTACCAGCGTGCAGACGCTTCCCTTCCCGTTGGTGCCGCCCACGTGCACGGTCGGAAAGACCTCCTGTGGATTGCCCACCGCCGCCAGCAAGGCCCGGGTGGTCTCGAGCCCGAACTTGATGGCGGTAGTTCGGGGGAACAGGAAGTCGAGAGCCGCCTGATAGGAAAGCGCCATGAGCCGGTGAAGGGCCGAGACCGGGCTACGACTGAGAAACCGGGGACCGGGTCACGCGTCCTGGCCTCCCGGTTGGGAGACTCTTAAGATGCAACGCCATGCCCCACCACCTCCGCTCCCGCCCGATTCTGCCGGATCCATTCGTCGCCGAGCTGAGGCGCATCCCGGGATTCCTGGAGCTCACCACCGGATTCACGCTCTGCTCGGAGTGCGAGCGTTGCGAGCGCAGCCTGGTCTATCTCACCCAGGCGGAGCAGACCGCGGCACGGGGCGCGGGGATCCGGCTCTACGGCACGGGCGGTGCCACCCGATGGAACCGGAGCGGCTGCAAGTGCCCGTTCTACGATCAGGCGAGCTTCGGGTGCGAGATATACGCCAATCGTCCGCTGATCTGCAACCTCTTCCCGCTGGACCTGATCGAGCATGAAGACGACTACACCTGCTGGTGGGTGGCCTACGGCGCCTGTGAGGAGGTGAAGCGCGGCAAGCTGGCCGGACGCCTGGCCGACCTCACCACACTGGCGCGAGAGATCGACCGGCGAATGCCACTGGAACTGAAACGCGCCTTTCTGGACGATACGCCGGGAACGGTCTTCGAGCCGGAGTTCTACCGCCACCCCGTTCACTACCTGTTTGAGGTGCCGAGACCTGGAGATGGGGACTAGGCACTCGGCACTCGGCAAGAAACAAGGCGGACAAGACTCAGATTCACAGAACCCAGAACTCGGAACACAGAACCCAACACTCAGGACTCAGCACTCCTCAGTACCTCAACCCAGGGTACGAAGAAGGCGGGAGCCGACTCTGCTCCCGCCTCCTTCTTGCCCAATGCCTAGTGCCGAGTGCCGAGTGCCTGGGTGGGGCGGAACGTCGGGGGGGGACGCCACCTACGCGTACTCCGCCGGCTCCTCGTGCGGTCGCTGACCGCGCATGTGGCGTAACAGGCGCGCCGTGGTCTCCCGCAACGTTCCCCTCGGTACCACGTCGTCGATCTGGCCGTGGTCGAGGAGAAATTCCGCCGTCTGGAATCCTTCCGGAAGGTCCTGCCCGATGGTCTGCTTGATCACCCGCGCCCCCGCGAATCCGATCACCGCACCCGGCTCCGCCAGAACCACGTCGCCCTGCATGGCAAAGGAGGCGGAGACGCCGCCGGTGGTCGGATTGGTCAGGATCGAGATGTAGGGGATCGAGAGCGCGTTGAGCTGGGCGATCATCACCGAGGCCTTGGCCATCTGCATCAGCGAGAGCACCCCCTCCTGCATCCGGGCGCCACCCGAGGCGCAAACCAGGACCAGCGGAATCTTCTTCTCGACGGATCGCCGGGCGAGTCGGGAGACCTTCTCACCCACGACCGAGCCCATGGATCCGCCCATGAAGGCGAAGTTCATGACTCCCAGATTGAGCGGCACCCGGTCCAGCCGCCCGGTCCCCGCGATCAGCGCGTCCGCCCCACCCGCCTTCTGGCCGGCCGCGTTGAGCCGGTCGGGATAATTCTCGAAGCCGAGCGCGTCCACCGACCGGAGGCTGCCGTAGAGCTCACGCCAGGTGCCCTCATCGGTCAGCAGATCGACATAGGCCTCGGCGCTGAACCGGCGGTGATGGCCGCACTCGGGGCAGACGCTGAGAGCCTTTTCGAATTTCTCGCGGAGATCGACATGCCCGCAGACCTCGCATTTCTCCCATGCATCGGCCGGGATTTCGAGCCGCTCACGGGTAGACTGGCGAGGCTTACGTTCTTTCTTGAACCATGCCATGACGGCCATAGGCTATCGGGGAGGGAACATCACAATTTGGTGACGGACCCCGTTCCGCGCCAGATGCTTCGCTATAACTCATTGTCATACATCAATATAGCCGGAGAGGCGGGAATCCCACGCCACCCGTAAGGCCAGACCGATACAGAGAGAGCAGACCAGCAGGAACGACCCGCCGTACGAGAAAAACGGCAGCGGGATCCCCGTGATCGGCATCAGGTTGACCGTCATCCCCACGTTCTCGAAGACGTGAGTGAAGAGCAGCCCGAGGAGACCGAAGACCAGCAGGCTCGAGAACGGCTCCGTGGCCCGTCGGGAGATCCGGAGCAGGACCAGGAACAGGAGCCCGAAGAGCACCAGCGCCGCCATCACCCCCAGGAAGCCCAGTTCCTCCCCCACCACCGAAAAAACGAAGTCCGTGTGCTGAGCCGGCAGAAAGGCGAGTCGCTTCTGGGGACCCTCCAGGTAGCCGTTGCCCAGCCACCCGCCCGATCCGATCGCCACCTTGGACTGGATCGCGTGGTACCCCGCCTTCTGGGGATCCACCTCCGGATTGAGGAAGGTGAGTAACCGGTTCTGCTGATAGGGCGCCAGCTTGTGCCAGATCGGAAGCGCGATGGCTCCCATGACCGAATTGGCGATATAAACGGCGATTGACTCGTAAATGTAGGGCCGCCAGAGCAGGAGCAGCGCGAACAACACCACCATGTAGGCGGCCCAGATGTTGGTGTTGAAGGCCAGGAGGAGGCTCAGGGCCGGAGAGGCCAGCAGAAAGAGGAGCGAGAGCCGGACCGAGGCCCAGAACAGCATCGCGAACAGGATCCCGACGAAGACCAGGGCGCTCCCCAGATCCGGCTGCTTGAGCACCAGAAGAAACGGCACGCCGGCGATCAGGCAGGGGACCAGCAGCTCCCGGAGCGATTGCGGCGCCTCGCGGCGGGTGGAGAGATAGCGGGCCAGCATCATCGCCACCGCGACCTTGGCCAGCTCGGACGGCTGTCCGATCGCGTGGCCGCCGATCACGATCCAGCTCTTGCTGCTGGCCGCGGTGCCGGCGCCCTTCCCGACGACCAGGGTGACCAGCAGGACCATGATTGACAGCCCGTATAGCGCGGGAGCCGCCCACTCCAGCAGTCGCGGGGAGATCCGGAATACCAGCGCCGCGCCGATGATGCCGATCGCCGCCCAGATCAACTGTTTCTGCCAGACTCCCGAAGCCGGGGTGGGAACATCGGTCTGACCCGCGGAGTAGAGGACGATCAGCCCAAACCCCGTAAGCAGGAGGGTGACCAGGATCAGCGGCCGGTCGACGCCCATGCTTCTCATGGGACGCTGTCGCTCACGGTATTAGCGGCCGTATCGGGCACTTCCGGCTCTTCGATCACCTCGGAGGAAGACGTCACCGAATCCTCGGGGCCGAGCACCTTGATCTGGGAGTTCTTGAGGTCTCCGACGGGCCCCAGCACATAGCGCCGGATGGCCCGGACGACGTACGGCGCGACGAAGGTGCCGTGTTTGGCGAACTCCATGATCCCGCCGATGATGATCTCGGGATGATCGGCTGGCGCGAACCCGATGAACCACCCGTGGTCCTGACCATGCGGGTTCTGCGCGGTCCCGGTCTTCCCGGCGATCGAGAGGTCGGTCTGCCGTGACGCGGCCGCGGTGCCCCGCTCGACCACCGCGATCAGCGCGTTCCGAATCCCTCCCAACTGCACGTCGGTGAGTCCCAAATCCCGTTTCGGGCTGCGGCCGGGTCGGACCAGGTAAGGCGTCGTACTGGTTCCGTCACCGGCCAGTGCCTCGTAGAACCGCATCATGTTCATCAGGGTCTGGGTGTTCTCGCCTTGGCCGATGGACAGATTCAGCGTGACCGCGCTGCTCCAATTGCGGGCGCCGTAGACCTTGTCGTAGTAGGCGGTGGATCCCGGATAGATCGGGTTGACTTCACTCCCCAGGTCGATCCCGCTCTTCTCCTTGAACCCCAACAGCACTCCGTCCTGGAGGATTGCGGTCAAACCCAGGCGGAGGCCAAGCTGATAGAAGTAGACGTCACAGCTGTTGGCGATCGCCCCGGTCAAATCGAGCGAGCCGTGGCCGTCCTGCTTCCAGCAGCGAAAGTACCGGTTGCCGTATTGGAGACCCCCTCGACAGGGTTCGGGCATGTGGGAGCCGAAGCCCACCAGGCCGCGCCGGAGCGCCATGGTCGCCACCGCGAGCTTGAAGGGGGAGGCCGGGGGATAGCGGACCTGGAGCGCCCGATTGAGCAGCGGAAGCGCCGGGTTCTGATTGAGCGCCTTCCAGTCGGCGCCGGAGATCCCGCCGATGAAGGCGTTGGGATCATAGGCCGGCGTCGAATAGAAGGCCCGGATCTCCCCTTTGGGAGACATCGCAACCATGGCCCCGCGTATCCCGCCGGGCCAGATGCTGTCGATGTAGCGCTGGAGCGGGAGATCGATCGTGGTGATCAGCTGCCGCCCCGCGATCGGCGGGAGCGGAGGCGCCGCCCCCTCTTCGCGCACCAACCGGCCGCGGGCATCCACCTCGATGTAGCGGATCCCCGGCGCGCCCCGGAGCGAATCGTCGTACTGGGCCTCCAGCCCCGCTCGGCCAACCAGTGTCCCCAGGCGAGAGCCCGGGAACCGGTCGGCGTCGAGATCGGCCTGGGTCACCTCTCCCAGGTACCCCACCAGGTGCGCCACCGCCTTGCCGTCAGGGTAGACTCGGCGCGGCTCCGACTGAATCACCAGGCCGGGCAGATCCAGTCGATGCTCCTCGAGCTTCGAGACCTCGGTGAAACCGGCGTTGCTGATGACCACAGCGGGCTGATATCGGGCCTGACGAAAGCGCTCGATGACGGCGTCCACGATCCCCGAATCCACCGGGACCCACTTGGCGAGTCGCCGGAGGGTCTGGCGCAATGAGTCCTCATTGGAGGCCAGGAGCGCAACGGAGTACCCGGGCACCGTCTCCGCGATGATCCGGCCTTCCCGGTCGTAGATGCTGCCTCGGGCCGCCGCCAGCGGCACCGGGCGCAGGCGATTGTAGGCGGCCTGGAGCCGGAACCGTTCGTGCTGGAGGATCTGGGTCCGGAAGAAGGCGACCGCGAGCAGCCCGAACGCGCCGACCACGATCCAGCGGGCCGCCGCGGCCCGGTTCCGGAGCCGCTGAGGATTGATCTCTCTCATTCGGCCAGCCGGATCGAGAGCCAGCGGCGGAAGATCACCAGCACCATGACTCCCGCCACCGCAGTCGTGAGGGCCTTCAAGGTGGACCAGAGCAGGAGATCGGCCGCGGCGCCGTGGCCTGCCGTGGAACTGGCCAGCAAGACCACCAGGTCCCGGAGCCAGAGGCCGATCGCGAAGAATCCCGCATTGACCAGCAGGTTGTCCGCGAAGAACACCGCCCGGCCCCAGGCGGCGAGGTAGGCCACCAGCGTATTCGCCAGCGCCCCCGCGCCAAAGCTCGAGGGAGTGAGCGCATCGCTCACCAGCCCGACCGCGAATCCGGCCAGGGCCGCGTCACCGGGCCGGCTGCGGATGCAGTAGATCAGGAGACCAATCAACAGGAAGTCCGGGGCGATCCGCGGATACCCGAGGAGGGGCCGGACGTAGAACTGCAGCGCGAGCAGGATGAGCAGCACGACCAGCATGCGGTTCCGCTCTGCCCGCGTCCCGATCATCGCGTCGAGTCCTCGATAAAGGCGCCGGTCACCGAGCCGGTGTGCGGGGCCTTGAGAATCAGCACGTGCTCCTCGGACGCCGGATTCGCGGCGGGACGCACCAGGTAGGTTCGCTCCCAGCCCGCCTCTTCACGCGCCACCCCGACCACCGTGCCGACCGGGATCCCCGGCGGGAAGACGCCTCCCAGTCCAGACGTCACCACCCGCGTCCCCTCCGGGATGCTGTCCCGATAGGCGACCCCCCGCAGCTCGAGCAGCAGCTTCCCGGTGGAGGGCTCCGAGGTAGCGCCCACAATCCCGTAGACCGTCCCGCCCTCGGTGAAGGCGCTGGCCCGGAACTCGGGATGGGCCCAGGTCATCGCGACGCTCCGATCCGGTCCGACGGTGCGAATCACTCCCAGCAACCCGTAAGGCGAGATCACCGGATCGAAGACCTGGACCCCGTTCTTGGAGCCGGCCGAGAGGACGAGGGTCTGCCCGTCGGTGGGGAGCGACTGGTGAAGGACCTCTGCCGGCAGGAAGGAAACCGTGAGGCGCTGCCCCAAACCCAACAGCTGGCGCAGCCGCTGATTTTCGGCACGCAGCGCTGGAAGGAACTGGGCGGCATAGGCAGCCGAGTCCCGCTCGGTGCTCAGCTTGATGACGGTTGCGCGGCTGGTCTTGGCCTCCTCGGCTCGCTCCTGCAGCCAGAGGAAGGGAACCAGCACGGTCTGCTGGATGGTGGCGGCCACGGCTTCACCCCAGGCGCGGGGCGCGGAGAGGGCTCCGATGGAGAGACCAACACAGAGCAGGAACAGCCCGGTGTCGCGGCGGGACAGGGACCGATCGGACCCGAATCCCATCGTCAAAACGTGAGAACGCTCCGGTACTTCTCGAAGTCGTCGAGAATGCGGCCCGATCCCCTGACTACGCAGGTGAGCGGGTCTTCGTCGACGTGAATCGGGAGACCGGTCTCCTGCGCGAGCAGGATGTCGAGGCCCCGGATCAGCGCCCCGCCTCCGGTCATCACGATTCCCCGGTCTACGATGTCGCTGGCCAGTTCGGGCGGCGTGATCTCGAGCGCGCGGCGGACCGCGTCCACGATCTGCTGGATCGGCTCCTGCACCGCCTCCCGGATCTCGCTCGAATGCACCCGCACCGTCTTCGGAATTCCGGAGACCAGATCGCGGCCCTTCACTTCCATCTCCCGTTCCTCGCCCACCGGGGCGGCCGACCCGATCTTGATCTTGATCGATTCGGCGGTCGGCTCACCGACCAGGAGGTTGTAGTTCTTGCGCATGAATTGGACGATCGCCTGGTCCAGCTCGTCTCCCCCGGTCCGAATCGAGGTGTCGGACACGATGCCCGAGAGCGCGATTACCGCGATCTCGGTGGTGCCGCCGCCGATATCGATCACCATGTTGCCGGTCGGCGTCTCCACGGGCAGCCCCACCCCGATCGCGGCCGCCATTGGCTCCGCCACCATCATGACCTTCTTGGCCCCCGCCGTCTCCGCCGAGTCGCGTACCGCCCGACGCTCCACCTCGGTAATCCCGGAGGGCACACACACGATGACGGTGGGCCGGACCCGGAAGACGTGCTTATCGATGATGGTCTTGAGGAAATACCGGAGCATCTTCTCGGTCACATCGAAGTCGGCGATCACGCCGTCCTTGAGTGGCCGCACCGCCAGAATGCCGTCGGGGGTCCGCCCCAGCATCCGCTTCGCTTCCAGCCCGATTCCCTTGATTTTGCCCGAAGCCTTCTCGATCGCGACCACCGAGGGCTCGTTGAGGACGATCCCTTCGCCCTTCACATAGATCAGGGTGTTGGCCGTGCCGAGATCGACCGCGATCTCGTTCGCGGGAAGGAAGGTGCCGATTTTTAGTGCCGGGAACTTCATGCAGGAGCCGGAGATAGATAAGCGGAAGCTAACCCGGATGCCGGGGACGGAACAAGACGGAAGAGCGGCTTCCTAATGGCCAGTGCTGCCGAATCCACCGTCGCCTCGTGCGCTGCCGGGGAGCTCGGCCACCGCCCGGAACACCACCGGCTCCACCCGCGCAAACACCAGCTGAGCAATCCGCATGCCCCGGGTCACCTGGAAGGGCTCGGCGCCCAGATTGATCAGGGCGACCATCAGCTCCCCGCGGTAGTCGGAGTCGATCGTCGCGGGGCTGTTGGGGAGGGTAATCCCGTTCCTGAGGGCCAATCCCGATCGGGGCCGGATCTGGCACTCGAACCCTGCCGGAATGGCGACACTGAAGCCGGTCTTGAAGAGGCGCCGCTCCTGGGGACCGAGGGTCGCCTCCTCGGCGCTCGCCACGTCGCAGCCCGCCGAACCGGCGGTGGCCGGCGCCGGCACCGGGAGACCCTCACCGTGGGGCAGCCGCGTAAAGAGGATCTCGAGCACGAGAGGCCGGGTCGGCAGGATTGCTAGAGGACCGAGGAGACCTTGGCCAGCGGAAGCCCAAACGCTTCGGCCACCCCTGGATAGACCACCTTCCCCTCGACCACGTTGAGGCCCAGTTGGAGCGCGGGGTCGTTGGAGCAGGCCTTTCGCCAGCCGTCCCGGGCCAACCGGAGCCCGTAACGCAGGGTGGCGTTGGTGAGCGCCAGGGTCGAGGTCCGGGGCACGCCGCCGGGCATATTGGCCACCGCATAGTGGAGAATCCCATCCACGAAGTAGGTGGGATTCTCGTGCGTGGTGGGCTTGATGGTCTCCACGCAGCCGCCCTGGTCCACCGCGACGTCCACGATGACGGACCCGGGCTTCATCATCTTGAGATCGGCACGCTTGACCAGGTGGGGCGCCTTGGCACCCGGAAGCAGCACGGCCCCGACCACCAGGTCCGCCGACCGGATGGCGTCCAGGATGTTGTGCCGGTTGGAGAACACGGTGTCTACGTTGTCGGGGAGTACATCGTCGAGATAGCGCAGGCGATCCAGCGAGATATCGAGGATGGTGACGTGAGCGCCCAGTCCGGCCGCCATCTTCGCCGCGTTGATTCCGACTACGCCGCCGCCGATGATCGCCACCTCTCCTGGAGCTACGCCCGGGACCCCGCCCAGCAGGATTCCCCGCCCGCCAAAGACCCGCTCCAGGTACTTGGCCCCCTCCTGCACCGCCATTCGCCCGGCCACCTCCGACATCGGTGTCAGCAGCGGCAGCTCGCCGGTCGAGAGCTGGACCGTCTCGTAGGCGATGGCCACCGCGCCCGAGCCGATCACCGCCCGGGTCAGCGCCTCGGAGGCGGCGAAGTGGAAGTAGGTGTAGATCACCTGCCCCTTCCGCATCCGCGGCCATTCGGGCTCGATCGGCTCTTTCACCTTCATGATCATCTCGGTCCGGGCCCAGATCTCCTCGGCCGTGGGGACGATTTCGGCCCCGACCGCGATGTAGGCATCGTCGGTGAAGCCGCTCCCCAGGCCGGCGCCCTGCTCCAGATAGACCTTGTGGCCGGCAGCCGCGAAGGCCTCGGCGCCGGCGGGCACCAGGGCGACGCGGTTCTCCGCCGTCTTGATCTCCTTGGGAACGCCAATGATCATGCGGCCTGCTCCGGTCCCAGCCGAGCCAGCGTCTGCCGCTCGGGCGCGAAGAACTCCGCCGCCACCTGTCGCACGTCCTCGAGGGTGACGGCGTCGATCAGGGCAGCGATCTCGTCGAGCCGGCGGTACGGTTCCCCATGGAGCACCATTCCCGCCAGGCGATTCATTCGGCTGATGCTGCTTTCCAGCGCAAGCAGGATCTGACCCTTGAGCTGCTGTTTGCCCTGCGCCAGCTCCTCCACGCTCAGTCCGGCACGGGCCATGGTGGCGTACTCATGCCGGATGGCGTCGAGCGCGGCCTCAGCGGTACCCGGTTTGGTCCCCACGTAGACCCCGAGGATGCCGGAAGACTCAAACAGCTGTTGAAAGGCGTAGATCGCGTAGGCCAGTCCCAGCTCCTCGCGGATCCGCTGGAACAGCCGGCTCGACATCCCGCCGCCCAGAGCGTTGACCAGCAGGGCCAGCGCGAAACGGCGTGGGTCGCGATAGGGGAAGGCGTCGGAGCCGAGCACCATGTGGCACTGGGCGGTATCCCGCTCGAACCGGAAGGTCTGGCCCCGCACCGCCGGCGCACCCTTCAACGGTGGGCGCGGCGCTTCGGGACCCACCTCCTCGAACCAGCCTTCCTTCTCGAGCAGCTCGAGCAACCGCTCGTGCTCCAGCTGCCCCGCCGCGGCGATCACGCAGTTGCCCCGGTAGTAGCCGGCCCCATGGACCTGCCTGAGATCCTGGCTCCGAATGGCACCCACCGATTCCCGGGTGCCGAGAATCGAGTAGCCGTAGGGGTGTTGGGGCCAGAGTCGGTCGGCGAAGAGCTCGAAGACCAGGTCGTCGGGAGTATCCTCGACCGTACTGATCTCTTCCAGCACCACGTTGCGCTCGAGCGAGAGGTCGGTCTCACGCAGAAGGGGCCGGTGGACCAGATCGGTCAGGACGTCCACTGCCCGGGGCAGGTCGACATCGAGAATATGAGCTTGAAAGCAGGTGTGGTCGCGGCCGGTAAAGGCGTCGAGCATGCCGCCCCGCGACTCGAGCTCCTGGGCCAGCTGCCGGGGAGTCCGCCGTTCGGTCCCCTTGAAGACCATGTGCTCGAGCAGGTGGGAAACGCCCATCTGAGAGCGGCGCTCGTGGGCGCTGGCGGTGCGGACCCAGATGCCGACCGCCGCGGAGCGGACAGCCGGCAACTGTTCGGAGAGCACCGTGAGCCCGTTGGGTGCCAATGTCTGGCTCACGTGCTGGTCCAGACTGGTGGTGTTCACCGGCCTAGTCCTTGGGAAGCAGCGCCTTCCTGGAGAGCTTCATCCGGCCCCGGTCGTCCACCTCGAGCAGCTTGACCTGCACGATGTCGCCCTTCTTGACCACGTCCTCGGTCTTGTCGGTGCGTCCGTGCTGCAGCTCGCTGATGTGGAGCAGCCCCTCGACGCCGGGAATGATCTCGACGAAGGCGCCGAACGGCGTAGTGCTCTTGACCGGCCCCTCGTACACGCGGCCGACCTCGGGCTCCGCCACCATCGCGGCGATCATGTCCCGGGCCTTCTGGCCCGCCTCGCCGCCCACAGCGGCGATGGTGACGAGACCACTGTCCTCGATGCTGATCTTGGCGCCGGTCTGGTCCTGAATGCCCCGAATGGTCTTGCCCTTGGGCCCGATCACGTCGCCGATCTTGTCGGGCTTGATCATCATGGTGATGATCCGCGGCGCGTACTTGGAGAGGTCCGCCCGGTGCGTGGCGAGCGCCGTGTTCATCTCGCCCAGGATGTGGAGCCGGCCCTTCTTGGCTCGGTCCAGCGCGTCTTCCATGATCTTGAGGTCGAGTCCCTCGATCTTGATGTCCATCTGGATCGAGGTGATCCCGTTGGCGGTGCCGGCCACCTTGAAGTCCATGTCCCCGAGGTGATCCTCGGATCCGAGGATGTCGGTCAGGATGGCGACCCGCTTCCCTTCCTTGATCAACCCCATCGCGACCCCGGCGCAGGCGGCCCGCACCGGCACGCCGGCATCCATCAGCGCCAGCGAGCCGCCACATACGGTGGCCATGGAGGACGAGCCGTTCGACTCGAAGATCTCCGAAACCACGCGCAGGGTGTAGGGGAACTGTTCGTAGTGGGGCAGCAGCGGCTGGAGCGCGCGCTCCGCCAGGGCCCCATGTCCGATTTCCCGGCGGCTGGTGCCCCGGATCATCTTCACTTCACCGGTCGAGTAAGGCGGGAAGTTGTAGTGCAGCATGAACGACTTGGTGGTCTCGCCCTGGACGTCGATGCTGTCGATCCGCTGCTCGTCGTCCGCCGTACCCAGGGTCACCGCGACGAGGGCCTGAGTCTGCCCTCGGGTGAACACCGCCGAGCCGTGGGCCCGGGGCAGCACGCTGGTCTCGATGCTGATGGGACGGATGGTCTCCAGATCGCGGCCATCCACCCGCTCGCCCTTGTCCAGCACCTGCGCCCGCATCACGCGGTACTCGATCTCTTCCAGCTCGCCGCCGATCTCGCGGCCCTTATCGGGAAATTCGGCCAGGGCCTGCGCCGAGATCGACTCGTGCAGCGCCTTGACCCCGCTCGCCCGCGAGGCCTTGTCCCTGGCGTTGATCGCCTTGGCCATGGCATCCTCGGCCAGCTCCCGAACGCGCGCGATCAAGGCGGCGTCGGGTTCGGGCTTGGTCCAGGCCCGCTTGGCCACCGCGCACTCGGCGATCAGCCGCTTCTCGACGGCGACCAGGTCCTTGATGCCCTTCTGAGCCACCTTGAGGGCCTCGAGCATCTCGGCCTCGCTCACCTCCAGCGCGCCCCCTTCCACCATCACGATGGATTCGGGACTCCCGCTGACGGTCAGATCGATGGTCGAGAATTCGAGCTGCTGGAAGGTCGGATTCAGGATCCAGTTCCCCTCGACCTTCCCCACCCTCACCGCGGCCAGCGGCCCGTTCCACGGAATGGACGACAGGCTGAGCGCGGCCGAGGCCGCGGTCACCCCCAGGACGTCGGCATCGTTCTCCTGATCGGCCGAGAGCACCGTGACGAAGACCTGGACTTCGTTCTTGAAGCCTTCCGGAAAGAGCGGCCGGATCGAGCGGTCGATCACCCGGCTGGCCAGGATCTCCTTGTCACTGGGCCGTCCTTCACGCTTGAGAAACCCGCCCGGGATCTTTCCCGCGGCGTAGGTCTTCTCTCGGTATTCGACGGTCAGTGGGAAAAACGGCAGGGCGGAGACGTTGGAGGAGACCGTTACGGCGGCGAGCACCGCGGTGTCTCCGAACTGCAGGAAGGCGGAACCGGCCGCCTGCTTCGCCAGGCGCCCGGACTCGAGCAGCAGGCGCCGCCCGGCAAACTCGGTTTCAATTCTATGCACGTTTGAAAACCCTTCGGTGTGCGGAATCCCGCACCCCAGCACCCCAATACACTGAGGGCGTCCCGGAGGTGCTTCCTGGGACGCCCTGGTGCCTCAGCACCACTTAGTGACGGAGGCCCAACTCGTCGATCAACGCCCGATAGGTGGGCAGGTCACTCTGCCTGAGATAGTTCAGGAGCCGACGGCGATTGCCTACCATCTTGAGCAGACCGCGCCGCCCATGATGGTCGGAGGGATGGAGCCGAAAATGTTCGGTGAGGGAGTTGATCCGTTCGGTCAGCAGCGCCACCTGTACCCGGCTCGATCCGGTATCCGTCTCGTGGCGCCGGTGCTTTTGGACGACCGCCTGCTTGTCAAACCCCATTCTCGGTGTATCCTCCCGCTCATGCCCGTTTGCGTCTCTTTTTCGATCTCTCGCAGCACCACAAAGTAACCGCGCCGCAACAGCTTAGGCAACCCCTCGTGCCCCCCACTCCGCCCCCCGTCGGACAGACCCTGGGCCGCTTCCGGCTGGACCGGCTGCTGGGTCAGGGGGGCTTCTCGTGGGTCTACGCGGCCCACGGGGAAGACGGTAAGCTGTTTGCCCTCAAGGTCTTAAAGCCGCGATACGCGAACGACGCCGGCTTCGAGGCCCGATTCCGCCAGGAATCCCAACTCGCCTCCGCCCTCGAACACCCCAACATCGTCCGCCTCGAGGAGTTTGGGCAGAGCCAGGGACACATCTATTTCGCCATGCAGTACCACCCCGACACACTTGCCGCCCTCCTCGAGCGGGAGGGACGTCTCGAGGAGGGTCGGGCCGTGGGCATCGGGGTCGGCGTCACCCGCGCACTCGCGTTTGCCCATTCCAGGGGGGTGATTCACCGGGACATCAAACCCGACAACATCCTCCTCACCGAGGACGGGCAGCCGGTTCTCACCGACTTCGGGATCGCCCGCGCGATCAGCGGCTACGTCGCCGCGACCGGCTCGATGATGACCATCGGGACACCACACTACATCTCCCCCGAGCAGGCCCAGGGGCGCCCGATCGACGGCCGCGCTGATCTCTACTCTCTCGGCATCACCCTCTACCGCGCCGTCACCGGGGACCTGCCCTTCAAGTCGCGGGACTGGTACGAGCTGGCCCGGATGCACGTGGAGACCAAACCCGAACCGCCCCGCCATCGACGCCCCGAGCTCTCCAAGCGCATCGAGCGGATCGTCATGCGTCTGCTGGCGAAGCATCCCGACGACCGGTATCGCTCGGCCGAAGCGCTGCTGGCCGACCTGGAGGACGTGGAAAAGCGTACCCGGCCGACCTCGACGATCCCGGTACCGGAGGGTTATCTGCGGGATTCCACGGCGGTGATCCCCGGGACCAGGGGTGCCCCGGGGTCGAAGTGGTGGCGATTCTGGGAGAAATCCTGAGCTACTACTTCTTCTTCCTGGGCTTGAGCACGCTGTCGGCCGGCGTCAGCTGATCCACCACCCAGGTGTCCATCCGATACAACGTGCTGCTGGTGTCGACCCGGACGAGGAAGCCTCCTGCGCCCGAATCGAAGGCCAGGGCGAGCAGCGGATGCCCGGAGGCGTCGAGCAGCGTCATCCGCCGCGCCTTCTTGTAAAACCGGACCGAGTCGGCCTCGTGCTTCGTCGGGAAGCCGGTGGCCGAGAGGCTCCGGAAATTCTCCAGCAGGCGCACCATCGCCCCTGAATCGACGGGCGCCCCGCCGGCGAAGCTCCAGGTCTTCCCTTTGGTGAGCGTATAGTTGCGCGCCCCGCGCGCGATCTCCACCCGGGCGATGGTGTCGGGGGAGAGGGCCGCCATCTTCTTGTCCCGCCAATCCTCGTCGCGGCGATCCACGGTTCCCGGCAGGTCTCCATGGAGCAGATAGACCGGGACCTCACCGGCCTTCCTGGCATAGACCCCTTCGAAATCGGGGCCGTGACTTCCGAAGTAGAGGTCGAGCTGGGTGTGCCCGCCACCGCGCACCACCACGTGACGGCCCGACACGCTGTCCACTCCGAGCCGCTGATGCGAGGCGACGTTTTCCGCCACCAGCTCGCTGGGTTCGATGGTATCCGCCAGGGCCTTGAAGAAATCCTCGACGATGGGGGTCGAGGCGGGATTGTCGTTCACGGTCCAGCCGTCGCCCGCTTTGACCAGCACGATGGTGTCGGTTGGAGTCGTGATGCTGATGGTGTCCGCTGCACTGGATGGTATTACCGGGATCTTCATCCCGATCGGCTTGTCGGCCCGGGTCTTCTTGAACAACAACGTCGCTCCCCAGAGCAGGAGCAGGATTGCGAGGGCCAGGGCGGCACGGAGCAACTGTTTGGGGGTCATACCGCCTCCGCCGGGACCGCGGCCTGCGGATGGTAAGGCTGCGCGGCCAATCGCCGCCGCCGCACCAGCCGAAGCAGACCGTAGAGCCCGATCATGGCGGGCCAGATGATCAGGTTGGCGTACTTGACTGCGGCCTGGATGCCGGGATTGGTGAACAGCAGTCGCGGAGGACGCCGGTCCCGGCTCCGGATGGCAATCAGCGCCTCGTCCTGCACCAGCCAATCAGCGGAGTTCAGCGCAAAGCTCAGGTTCTCGGGCGAGCGCTCCGCATAACGGTCAGCCGCCACGTCGGCATTGCCCACCACGATGAGGCGGCCACGCAGCGAATCCTTATCGGCCGGACTGACCATCACCGCGAGCAGCTGCGTCTTGAGATCGAACTGGGCCATCTGGCGCCCGGGAGTGAGATCCACTTCGCCCTCGGCGCGGCCGGCGTTCTTGCTGGAGATCAGGAGGGGATGAATGCTCCCCGCAGGGGCACCCGTGGTGTCGATCGAGCTGGTCCAGGGAAGAAAGACCTCGCTCAACCCCTCGGTGACCACCGAGCCGGAGTAGGCACGGGCCCGCAGCCAGAGCGGATAGGCCTGGAGCACCTGCCCCATGTTGGTGGGCAGGGGAATCACCTGGTTGGCCTGGAAGTCGTAAATCATGTCGGAGCGGATCGAGACGCCGAACCGCTTGAGTGCCGCGTTCCAGGCCACGGGTCGCGGTTGCGCGATCGGAGCCCGTGAATTGAGCACCATCCCCGAGGCCATGACCAGCGCGGCCCCACCTCGATCGAAGAAAGCCTCCAGCCGGGAGAGCTCACCGGCGCCGAGACTGTCGGGAGTCCCGGTCAGGACCAGCGCCTTCACGTCGGCCGCAGGCTGGGTCGAGTCGGTAAGCGAGATGGTCCGGACATCGAAGGCCTTGCCCAGCTCCAGCTGCAGCGTGCGATAGGTCCGGCCCATCACCCCACCTGGTTCGGCCGCTTCGACCAGGCCGATCACCGGCTTCTTGGTGCGGGTCAGCGCCTGGATGGCGGAGGCGACCCGATACTCGAGGTCCTCGGTCTGACTGATGAAAGGAATCGCCTGGACGCCGTCGGCGTACTGGATCGCGATGCCGAGATAACCCTCCTTCACCTGCAACTCGGATTTCCCTACCACGTTGAACTGCACCGCCTGAATCCCGAGCGAAGTCGCGTCCTTCTTGGCGACCGGATCGGTGGCCGGATCCCGGTCGAGCACGCGGATCTTGCCCTTGCCGGCCGACTTGATGTCGCTCAGGAGATCGTCCACGTCCCGCTTGAGCAGCGCCGCCTCAGAAGGCAGCTCCGCCGAAGCAAAGACCTTGATGGTAAGGATGTCGCTCAAACTTCCGGCCAGAGTCCGCGTCGCCTTGGAGAGCGTGTAGGCGTGTCCCGGGGTCAGGTCGATCCGCCAATTCAGGTAGCCACCCAGCAGGTTGATCACGACCAGGGCAGCCACCATGATGGCGATCGTGCCCTTGAGCCGCCGAATCGGCCCATGACCCGGGGCCAGCTTGCGGGTCATCAGGCCGCCGTAGGCCAGCAGCAGGAAGGCGGCGGCCAGAGAGGCGAAGTAGACCGCGTCGCGGATATCGATCACGCCGCGACCGATGCTGTCGAAGTGGGAGAGCACCCCCAGCCGCGCCGCGATCAGACCGAGCTGCGGCGGGAGACCCACGACCAGGGGGTTCAGTCCCACCAGCACCAGCACGAACATCACCGCCAGTCCCACGATGAAGGCGGTGATCTGGCTTCGGGCCAGCGCAGAGGCCCAGACTCCCACCCCGGCCAGGCCGGCCGCGAGGAGCATCGAGCCGACGTACTGTGCCACGACCGGGCCCAGGGGCATGTGCGCGCCGGCCAGCAGGCCGAGCGGAATCGGAAGCGTGAGCGCGAGGCCGATCCAGAGAAAGAGCGTGGTGCCGAGATACTTGCCCACCACCAGCTCCAGTTCACTGATCGGCTGCGAGAGCACGATCTCGAGCAGGCCGCTCCGGAGGTCTTCCGCGAGCGACCGCATCGCGACGGCGGGAACGAAGAAGAGGAACATCCACGGCAGGACGTCGAGCATCGGCCGCAGCGAGGCGACTCCGCTCACGTAGGCCTGCCGGAAGAACAGGAAGCCGTTGACCACCACGAAGATGACCAGCAGGACGTAGCCGGTCGGCTGATCGAACAGGGCGCGCAGCTCGCGGCGCGCGATGATCCAGATCGATTTCATGCAGCCGCTCCCTCCGCCGTCGCCTCAGCGGCCGGCTCGGAGGTGAGCTCACGGAAGACGTCTTCGAGACTCCCGGCCGGCTGATACAGCTCGTAGAGGGTCCAACCCTTCTGGCTCGCCAGCCGGAAGATCTCGGGCCGCAGGTCCGTTGCTCCCTCGACCGAGACCAGGGCCCGCACCCGCCCGTCGATGTCCGCCTCCTGATCCACGGCACGAACGCCGGGCAGCGCCTTGAGTCCGGCCAGGACCCCGCTCCCGGCAGCCTCCACCCGGATCCGGGCGGCGCCACCGGCCCGGCTCACCAACTCGGCGACCGGGCCGTCACCCACGATCTTGCCGCGCTTGATGATCAGGACGCGGGAGCAGGTGTGCTGGACCTCCGGGAGCACGTGGGTCGAGAGGAGCACCGTGTGTTCCTTGCCCAAGTCTCCGATCAGCCGGCGAATCTCGACCCGTTGATTGGGGTCCAGTCCCTCGGTCGGCTCGTCCAGCACCAGGAGGTCGGGCCGATGCAGGATCGCCGCGGCCAGGCCTACGCGCTGCCGAAAGCCCTTGGAGAGCTCGCCGATCGGCCGATAGAACACCGACTCGATGCCGGTGGACGCGACCGAATCGTCGGTGGCACGGAGCCGCGCGGGCCCATCGAGGCCGCGCAGTCGGCCGATGAACTCGAGGTACTCCGACACCAGCATCTCGGTGTAGAGCGGATTGTTCTCCGGCAGGTAGCCCAGGCGGTGCTTGGCCGCGAGCCCCGCGTCGGAGAGAGGAACGCCATCCAGCCGGACGGTGCCGGCATCGGGCTCGTGATACTGGGTGATCATGCGCATGGTGGTGGACTTGCCGGCACCGTTGGGGCCCAGGAAGCCCACGACCTCGCCGCGATCGACGGAAAAGCTCACGTCGTCCACGGCGGTCACGCCACCGAAGCGCTTGGTCACGCCTTCGAGAGTCAGCAGCGACATGGGAAGAGAGAGAGGTTCTGAGAAGAGCTCAGGCTGAGTGCAGTCGAGGTTAGCCGCCGATCAGGCGGCGGATGTCGTTGGAGAACGCCAGCACCATGAGCAGGACGATGAGGACCAACCCCACCATGGTGAGCTGCTCCCGCAATCGCAGGGAAAGCGGGCGGCGGAAAATACCCTCCGCCAGGAGGAACAGGAACTGGCCACCATCCAGCACCGGGATCGGCAACATGTTGAGTACCGCCAGATTGACCGAGACGAAGGCCAGGAAGCTCAGGAAAACGTCCAATCCCTGCTTGGCGCTCTGAGCCGCGGCCTGCGCGATCAGAATCGGCCCACCGATGTTCTTCCGATCCACCTGCCCATTGATCAGCCCGCGCACCATCTCGGCGATCTGCGTCGAGGCATAGATCGTGGCCGAGCCACCGGCCAGGATCGCCTCGCCCACGGTGTACGGCTCGGTCTTGTAGTCGAAGCCGACGCCGACTCCGATCCTTCCCACTTGCCGCTTGGTGCCATCGGGGAGCACTTCGGTCTCGCCCTCGGGAGTGACCGGAATCTCGATCCGCTGGCCCTGCCGGGCGACCGTGAGCACCAGGGGCACTCCGGCCTGACCGCGCACGGCAGTGAGGAAATCGTACCACTGCGGGATCGGCGATCCGTTCACCGCCGTCACCGTGTCGCCCACCATCATCCCCGCCCGCTCGGCCGGGTGCCCCGGCAGCACCTGCCCGATGACCGGCGCGAGATACGGCAACAGCGACCGGGCCAGCCGCTCCCGGTCTTTGACATCCGCCGGGGGGATGGCGGCCAGGCGCTCCGTGCCGTCGTCGAGCTGTATCGCCACCTGGTCCTTCGGCGCGGTGCCCAGATTGAGCACCACCTCGTTCCACGAGGCGACCGGCTTCCCGCCAACCGCTGTGATGCGCGCGCCGACCGGAAGGTCGCGCAACGACTGGGCCCCGGCCGGCAGGCTGTCCACCAAGACCTGCCCGACGGTGGTGGTGGGATTGATCTGGCGCCCTTCCTTGTAGGCCAACACGCTGTAGATGGCCCAGGCGAACAGCAGGTTCATGCTGACCCCGGCGAGGATCACGATCATCCGCACCCAGACCGGCTTCGCCTCGAACACCCGCTTGGGGTCCACCGGCTGGAGCATGGGCCCGCCCTCGAGCGCTTCTGACGCGGCGGCTTCCTCCGCGCTCGCCATCTTCACATACCCGCCCAATGGCAGCCACGATATCGAGTACTCGGTCTCGCCCCTGACCCAGGTGAGGCGCCGGATCGCCGGACCGATCCCCAGCGAGAATCGGAGCACCTGAATCCCCGCCGCCTTGGCCGCGAGAAAGTGTCCCAGCTCGTGCACGAAGATCAGCACGCCAAGGACGATGATCAGGGTACCCAGCGTGAAGAGCAGGCTCATCCGATGCGCTCCCGGACCAGCGTGCGGGCCCAGCGGTCCGCTTCCCGCACCGTTGCCAGATCGCGGGCCGGCTGGACCTGATGTTCGTCGAGGGCACGCTCGATCAGATCGGGGATCTGCCCGAAGGAGATCTCGCCCGCCAGGAAGGCCGCGACCGCCACTTCATTGGCACTATTGAAGACCGCCGGCGCCGTCCCGCCCGTGCGGCCAGCCCCGACTCCGAGCCTGAAGGCGCGGAAGACCTCGGTCCGCACCGGCTCGAAGGTGAAGGGTCCCGCCGATACCGGATCGAAGCGACGGACCCCGTGGTCCGGCAGCCGTCCGGGATAGGTCAGCGCGTAGAGAATCGGAAGCTCCATCGAGGGAAAGGCCAGTTGCGCGATCACGCTGCCGTCACAGAACTCCACGAAGGCGTGAATCACGCTCTGCGGGTGCACCACGACTTCCAGCGCGTCATAGCTCAGGTCGAAGAGGAAGTGGGCCTCGATCAGCTCCAGCGCCTTGTTGGCCAGGGTGGCGCTGTCCACGGTGACCTTGTTGCCCATCTTCCAGGTCGGGTGGCGCAGCGCTTCCTGTACCGTGGCCGAGGCGACGCGCTCAGCCGGCCACTCGCGGAAGGGGCCGCCGGAAGCGGTGATGATCAGCCTCGCCAACCCTTCCTCACGTCCGGCCAGGCACTGCAGCACCGCACTGTGCTCGGAATCCACCGGAATCAGCTCGCCGCCGCCGTCCCGCGCGGCCTGGCGAATCAGCTCGCCGCCCAGGACCAGCGACTCCTTGTTGGCCAGGGCCACGCGCTTCCCGGCCCGGAGCGCGGCGAGCGTGGCGTCGAGTCCGGCCGCCCCCACCACAGCGTTCACCACGATGTCCGCCTCAGGCAATGTGGCGGCCTCGACCAGGCAGGACGGACCCTGAGGCATCCGGGTTCCAGCGGGGGGCTCGCCGACCACGGCCACGTAGGTCGCCGCGAACTCGTCGGCCTGGCTCCGGAGCAGATCGGTGTTCTTCCCGCCGGTCAGCGCCACCACCCGGAAGTGATCGCGCTGCCGCCGCAGCACCTCGAGAGTGCTGCGTCCGATCGATCCGGTGGAACCGAGCACCACGACGCCCCGCATCAGATCACCCCGAACCAGCGATACATGGCCGCCGCCACCGGGAGCACGAAGTAGAGCGAATCGAACCGGTCGAGGATGCCGCCGTGGCCGGGGATCAGGTGACTCGAGTCCTTGAGCCCGACCTCCCGCTTGAAGAGCGACTCCACCAGGTCCCCCACCTGTCCTACCACCGAGAGCACCACCGCGAAGGCCACCAGCTGCAAAGGAGCCAACGTTACGCCGAAGGGACGCAGGGCGACCAGGGCGAAGATCACCGCGGCCACCAGCGATCCCAGCAGTCCCGCGACGGCGCCGGCCCGCGTCTTCCCCGGACTCACCACCGGCGCCAGCTTGGGCCCCCCGATCATTCTCCCTCCGAACATCGCCGCCGTATCACCGATCCAGGTGATCACGAGGGGAAAGAACACCAGCCAGGTGCCCAGCCATGAACCGGGTCCCTGGTTGGCATGGCGGATCTGGACGATGAAAGCCGGCAGTCCGCCGCAATAGATGGCGCCGAGCACGGTCACCGCCGCGGCACCCATGGGCTTGGCCGTCGGAGCGTGGCGCCACAACACCCAGGTGAACAGACCCATCAGCCACAGCGCGGCGGCGTAGGGCCACACCCGCGCCACTACGGTTCCAGCCAGGGAGCCGGTCACCGTGACCCAGGCCGCCGGCGCAAAGGCCGCCGCCGCCGGCAGTCCGAACGTCAACGAGGGAGAGACTCCTTGAAGGGTCGCGAGACCATAGAGCTCTCGCGCGCCGAGGATGCTGATCAGCGCGACGACGGCCACGAAGAACGGGCCACCGAGCCACACCAGTCCCAGGGCCAACGGGATGGCCACCGCGGCGAAAGCGATGCGGCGCGCGAGATTGGCGTCCATGATGGCCGGTGAATCGAAGGAGGGGAGACTCCCCGCCGATCAGACCGTCACGCGCCCGAAACGACGGTCCCGGCGCTGGAATTCGAGGATGGCTTCGAACAGATGAGTCCGGGTGAAGTCGGGCCAGAGGACGGGTGTCACGTGCAGCTCGGCGTAGGCCAGCTGCCAGAGGAGAAAGTTCGAGAGTCGGAACTCACCGGAGGTGCGAATCAGCAGATCGGGATCAGGCCAGGGCGCCGTGTACAACCGCTCGGCGATGGACTCCTCGTCGATCTCCGAGGGATCCAGCCGCCCTGCCGCCGCTTCCTCCGCCAGCAGCCGGGCCGCCCGCGTGATCTCGGCCCGCGCCCCGTACGAGATGCAGATGTTGAGATCGAGGCGATTCCCACCCGCGGTTTCCCGCATCACCCGATCCACCGCCTGCCGCGCCTCGGCCCCCAGGCGATCCAGGTCCCCCAGCATGCGCACCCGGACCCCCTTGGCGCGGAGCTCGTCGATCTCCCTGGCGATGTACTCCTCGAGGAGCCGCATCAGGGCACCGATCTCCTCAGGCGGCCGCTGCCAGTTCTCCTGGCTGAAGGCGAACAGGGTCAGCACTTCGACCCCGGCCTGGAGGCAACCTTCCACCGCTTCCCGCACCGACTTCATACCTGCCTGGTGTCCCAGGGGCCGGGGCAGGGCCCGGCCCTGCGCCCAGCGTCCATTCCCGTCCATGATGATGGCCACGTGGGCCGGCAGCGCCCCGTTGACCTTGATTCGCTGCAACAAGTCCTCGCTCACGGCCTCATACTTCCATGATCTCCGCTTCCTTCGCGGTGATCAGCTGGTCGATCTGTTTGGTGTGGTCGTCGGTCAACTTCTGAATTTCCTTCTCGGCCCGGGATTTCTCGTCCTCGGGCGCCTTGTCAACCTTCTTGATCTTCTGGATCACTTCGTGCCGGGCGTGACGGATGGCCACTTTGCCTTCTTCGGCAAGCTTGTGCACCAGCTTGACCATCTCCTTGCGCCGTTCCTCGTTGAGCGCGGGAATCGGGACCCGGATGAGGCCGCCCTGTGAGGCGGGATTGAGGCCCAGCTCGGAGTCGCGGATCGCCTTTTCAATCGCGGGCGCCAGCGCCTTGTCGAACGGCTGCACGGTGAGCAGGCGATGCTCGGGGGCGGCGACCATCCCCACCTGATTGAGGGGGACCAGGCTGCCGTAGGCCTCGACGCGCACCAGGTCGAGCAGCGCCGTGGTGGCCTTCCCGGTCCGGATCCCGGTGAACTCGCGGCGCGTGCTCTCCACGGCTTTGTGCATCAGCTCGCGCGCGTGTTTGACCTGTTCGGGGATGGTCGTCATTGCACGATGGTCCCTTCGGGCTCGCCCTTCAGCACCCGTTCGAGGTTGCCGGGACGACCCATGTTAAAGACCACGATGGGCAGGTTGTTGGTCTTGCAGAGGCCGAAGGCGTTCGCGTCCATCACCTCGTATCCCTTCACGAGGGCTTCCTGGAACGACAGCTCGGGCAGGAACACGGCCTTGGCGTCCTTCTTGGGGTCGGCGGAGTAGATCCCGTTGACGCTGGTGCCCTTCAGGATCACTTCCGCCTCGATCTCCAGCGCGCGCAGCACGGCGGCGGTATCGGTCGAGAAATACGGATTGCCGGTGCCACCCGCGAAAATAACCACCCGGCCCTTTTCGAGGTGTCGAAGGGCCCGGCGGCGGATGTACGGTTCGGCAACCGATTCCATGCGGATGGCGGTCATCACCCGTGTGGTGACGCCCTTCCGCTCCAGGATGTCCTGCACCGCGAGGGCGTTGATGACCGTGGCCAGCATGCCCATGTAGTCGGCAGACACCCGGTCCAGGCCTTCCCGGCTGGCGCTGGTGCCCCGGAGGATGTTCCCGCCTCCAACGACGAGGCTGAGCTGCACCCCCCGGGTATGTGAATGCTTGATTTCGTCGGTCAGGGATTCGACCGTGGGATAGTCGAGGCCGAATCCCTTGTTCCCGGCGAGGGCCTCGCCGGACAGCTTGAGGAGGGCGCGGGTGTACGCCCGCCGCATCAAGCTTCCCCGACCTTGAATCGCGCGAACCGCTTGACGGACACCGCCTCGCCCACCGTGCCGGCGACTTCCTTGATCAGGTCGGAGACCTTCTTGGTCTCGTCCTTCACGTAGGCCTGCTCCAGCAGGGTCCGCTCGGCGATGAACTTCTTGACCTTCCCGTCCACGATCTTGGCGCGGATGTTCTCGGGCTTGCCCTCCGCGGCCACCTGCTCCTCGGCGATGCGGCGCTCCCGCTCGATCAGGTCGGCCGGGATATCCTCCGCCGTCACGCCGATCGGATCGGCGGACGCCACGTGGAGTGCCAGGTCCCGGGCCAGCTGCTGGAAGGCTTCGGTCCGGGCCACGAAATCGGTCTCGGAGTTGAGCTCGAGCAGCACGCCGACCTGGCCGTTGTGGTGGATGTAACTCACCACCACGCCCTGAGAGGCGCTGCGCCCGGCGCGCTTGTCCGCCTTGGCGATCCCCTTCTTGCGCAGGATCTCGGCCGCGAGGCTGACGTCGCCCTTGGCCTCCTCCAGCGCCTTCTTGCAATCCATCACGCCGGCGCCGGTCCGGGCGCGCAGCTCGCTTACGTCTTTCGTCGCATTGGTCATGGTCTTCATTTCTTCAAGCACCCTCCAGGGTGGATAACAGTGCCGCCGCTCACGGCCGGTTCCGGCCTCGAGCAGCGGCAGGTTCTCAGGCGCGATCGGTTCGTCGTGCCGCTACCGCGCCTCGGACTCCGCCGCCGCGCTGGGCGCGCCGGCCTCCTCATCGTGCTTCAACCGGGCCGCGATCGCCTCGGGCTTGGGCCGGCGCTTGCGCCGGGGCCGCCGCTTGCGGCGGTCGGCATCGGCGTCGCCCTCGGTCCCCGCGTCGGTGCTGTAGGTCTCGGCCTCCAGATCCTCGGCCACCTCGCGGAGCGGCACCTGGGCCCGAGCCTCGCGCATCACGTCGCCCAGATAGGTGGTGATCAGGGAGACGGCGCGAATGGCGTCGTCGTTCCCGGGGATCGGCACCGTGATGATATCGGGGTCCGCGTTGGTGTCCACGATGGCGACCACCGGAACGCCCAGCTTGTTCGCCTCCGCCACCGCGATCCGCTCTTTCTTCGCGTCTACCACGAAGAGGGCGCCGGGGAGCCGGCCCATCTGCTTGATCCCCTCGAGGTTCCGCGAGAGTTTCTCGCGCTCGCGCTCGAAGAGCAGCTTCTCCTTCTTCGTGTAGTTCTCGAAGTTGCCTTCCTGGGCCCCCTGCTCCAGCTCCCGCAGCCGGCGAATCTGGCGCTTGATGGTCTGGAAGTTGGTCAGCATCCCACCCAGCCACCGTTCCGTGACCCAGAAGCCCCCGCAGGCCGCCGCTTCCGCCTGCACGATCCCCTTGAGCTGCTTCTTGGTACAGACGAAAAGGACGCCCTCGCCGCGGAGCACGATGCTCTTCAGCAGCTCTTCCGCCTTCTGGATCTGCCGCAGCGTCTTCTGCAGATCGATGATGTAGATGCCGGAGCGTTCCGCGAAGATGAACCGGCGCATCTTGGGGTTCCAGCGACGCGTCTGGTGCCCGAAATGGACGCCGGCCTCGAGCAGGTCCTGCAGGATGGGTTGGGCCATGCCGTTCGTTTTTCCCGTCACACTAAGGGTTGATCGTCCGTCGCCTTCATCTCCCGAATCCGATCTCCGGGCATCGCCCTGGAGACACCCCGATCCGGAATCCGGCGGCGTGTGAATTGGGGTCGGCCGGGTGGGCGGTCCTTCTCGCCTCTCCCCAACCTCCCGGCTTAACGCTTACTGAACTGGAACCGCTTCCGGGCCCCAGGACGGCCGGGCTTCTTGCGCTCGACCGCGCGAGGATCGCGGGTCAGAAGCCCCGCGCTCCGCAGCTTGGTGCGATGGACGCCGTCGGCCGAGAGGAGCGCTCGGGCGATCCCCAGCCGCAACGCCCCCGCCTGTCCCGATTGCCCGCCTCCCGAAACGATGGCGCGGACGTCAAAGGCGCCCAGGGTGTCGGTCGCGCCAAACGACTGCTGGATGTGCTGCACCAGCGAAGGCCGCGGGAAATAGTCTCCCAACGTCCGGCCGTTCACGTCCCACTTGCCGGTCCCGGGGGTCAGATAGACCCGGGCCACGCTGGTCTTCCGGCGGCCGACCGCCTGCCAACGAAATGCGGGAGTTGCCGTCATGAAGCCGCCTTGGTGTGCCCGACCGAGAGTGCCTTGGGCTTCTGGGCTGCGTGCGGATGCGTCGCGTCCCGATAAACCTTGAGCTTCCCGCGGAGGCGCTGCTTGCTGAGCGAGTTCTTGGGCAGCATCCCGAACACGGCCCGCTCGATCACCCGCTCCGGATGCTTGGCCAGCTGGGTGCTGACCGGCGTGAACCGCTCGTGTCCCATGTAGCCGGTGTGCCTGAAGTACCGCTTCTGCTCGAGCTTGCGCCCGGTGAGCCGGACCTTGGCGGCATTCACCACGATCACGAAGTCCCCACCATCCATATGAGGCGTGAACGAGGGCTTGTGCTTGCCGCGAATGAGTTGAGCCACCTGACTGGCCAGGCGTCCGAGGGGAACGCCCTCGGCATCTACCAGGTGCCAATCGTGGGTCAGTTCGCCCGGCTTTGCAGAATAGGTCTTCATGCCGTCCAATCTGGGTTAGGCGGTGGTACGCACAGACTCCAAACGTACCAAGCGGCAACGGGTTAGGTCAAGTCCCCCAACTCGATCAGGACCTCGCCCCTCTCCACCGCCTGACCCTCGGTGACCCGGACCGAGGTCACCCGGCCGGCGGTTGGAGCCCGAAGCTCATTTTCCATCTTCATTGCCTCGAGAACGATCAGCCCCTGCCCTGCGGCGACCGCCTGTCCCGCGGCGGCGGAGACCCTGACGACCAGGCCCGGCATGGGCGCCCGCACTGCTCCGGGCGATCCGTGAGCCGGGCGAGCCGGCGCGAGGCTCCGGATGTGCCGGCTCCGCTCGTCCACCACTTCCACGTTCCAGTGACGGCCCAGTCGGCCCACTGACCACTGGCCCCGGCCCGCCGGGGAAAGCGCCACCGTGATCGAACGGGAGCCCACGAGCAGGTGCGCGATGGGTGCGCCGGGAATGCGGGTCAAGTGAGCCACGAACTCCTGCCCGCCGACGGTCACCCGATCTCCGTCGACCG